>WGFF01000077.1 GCA_015492355.1 Deltaproteobacteria bacterium | reverse complement strand
GAGTACATGCGCCCTGCTCTCTTCGATAATAACTATCTCGTCCCTTCCATCACCATCGAGGTCTCCTGCACTACCGTCCCGTATCTCAAGACCTTCCCCACTCCACAGGGGCTTCTGTTCACCAAGGCGCACCTCTTGAGAAGAGGGTTTCCCTTTCCTCTCCACTGTCCCTGGTGCGGGCTTTTCTACTATGCGAAAAGCCCTCCTGGCACTACCTTCACCAAAGCCATCACTCACTATACCATCAGCAAGGCTATCGAGCCCCGGGATAATCTCCTCGAAGCTGACAGCACCATATACTGGCACGCCTTCCTCAGAGCCCTTTCTGTAGACACGGGCATCCATACTTATGTTCCCGCCAAGCCTTGTCACCGACCATTCCACCACAAAATCAGCCCCTGCCTCTTCAATCAACCCCTGAGTCATCCTCTGCCCCTTTCCTTCAACCACCCTGTATCCGCGCGCAGAGAGCCTTATCTTCAGCATCTCGTACAGTGGCACACCGAGCCCTGCCATCTCCTCGCCGTAGAGTGTCGGCTCGAGCAGTACCACAACCTTGCCTTCCCCTGCATAACCCCTGCCTACAAGCGAGCCAAACAATACCGCCCACCACAGCACTCCAAGGGTCAAAACCCTCAAAGACAGGATTGTCAAAGAGCCCCTGAGAAGTGATCCTGAGAAAAAAATCTTAAAAGACCTCGGGCACACCTCACCCCCGGGTCTAAAAACAGACAAGACCTTTCCCCAGAGAGAATATATCCTTACTTTTACCTGCTACACCCCTTTCCTCAAGTTGAAGTCAGGCACCTACAAAACACCGAGCAAAAACCCTTGAAATCAAATCCAGCTCCCCCCTCAACAAAAGCCACCGCCTCTTCCAGTAACTCTAAAGTAAATCTCAATTATCAGCCAGCCTAATCTTGTACTATATATTAAAGATTAAAGAGGGGAAAAGGAGAAGGGGGACACCATCCCTGAACACCTTTTTCCATGGAGACCAAGCCCTCGGATGGCCCCCCCTTTTTCCCTCTTTTTTGAGTCGTGTGAGAGTTCTAAGATGTTATCGATCTCAGAACTTCCAGGTTACATCCCACCTGGCTTCCCACGGATTTCTGTCCCACTTGGTATTACCAGCGATGAGATTCCTGGCACCGTCACCAGCCCACATGTATCCGCCCCTGAGGTCGAACACCAGCCCCGGCTTTATGATGTAGGAGAGCTTGGCATCGAGCTCGTAGCCGAGGTCTTTACTTGCATTGGTGTAGTCAGGTCCACCATACCCTGCTGTACCTGTGTCGTTACCGCAGTGGTTGGCATCGTTGGGGTCAGCGGTACCTGTACACTGGTTGGCGGTTGGACCAGCTGCTGTACCAGCCCATCCGGGTATATCCTCAAGTGCCTGCATGTACTGGGCTGCAACGAAGAGTTTGAGCTTGCTTGTGAACTTGTATGTACCATTTATCTGGAGGAGCCACTGGTTCTCGTACTCCCTGTAACTCCTTGACCATGGGGAGCCGAGACCCTGTGGGGTGATACCGGTGATATCGGGCATGATGGAGTCTTCCCATACCTCGCTTATGTAGTGCCAGCCCTCGGTCTCGAGCTTGACCACGTTACCCTCTCCACTTGTAACATCGCTGTCTCCAGAACCTGCGCCGAAGACAAAGCCTGCATCCAGATTGGGCGCCATGTCCTTCCAGCTACCCTTTACATAGATGGTCCATCCACTGAGATCACCGTTGTTCTTGTCCAGCCTGTTGAGACAGTGCGGAGGCAGATAACCCGAACGGGACTCTGAGGAAGCGGTACCACTGTTTGCAGTACCGAAGCTACCGCATCCACCCACTCCATTCACAGCGGTTGTATCCCCGTTTTGTATACCATCGGGTATACCAGAGCTGTCGTATGTAGTGTTGTTTATCGGGTCCTTACCCCAGAGGTAGTCGAACTCCACATTCAGAGAGAGCGGACCTGCCTTGCCCTTCCAGTTTGCACCGACTATGTTAAGGGTACCTATCTGTGGCTTGAACCTCGGGATCGAATAGTCTATCTGGTCGTGGAGATATGCGGTATCATCGTCTGTACCGTCATCCCTGTAGTAGATGTACCAGAGCGAGAGATCACCGTTAAGTTTTGTGTCCAGCTGGGCGATGTACATGTTGGCATCGCCAGGGTCTGTACCTGCCTGGGTTGCACGGTCCCATACGATGTTGCCTATATCCTGGTCAGAGAGACCCATGTATCCTTCATTGAGCTTGAACCATCCGAGGGTCAGCTTATGGTCACCCAGGGGCTGTATGACCCTCACACCGTCATACTCGTAGTCCAGGACGAGCTTGTTACCCACCTTTATGTACATCCTTCCCACATGCACCCTTGTATCATCGAATATGAGAGGGAGCCTGAAGTCTATATAGGCAACATCCACATGTACAGGATAGTTTGTATCCTTGTTTGCAAAGAGTGTGGAGGAGGTTCTGTTATCACCCTGCCAGTTTATAAACGTACCTCTCTGGTTGTTCACACCCCACCATCCCTGAGCCATATCGAACCTCAGGTGAACCTTCACATCACCGTCAAAGGCACTCAGGGTGGGAGCGAACCTTACAAGGGAGACCACATAGTTGTCCTTGACCTCATCCTTTCCCATCCTGAAGTTGTTCTGGGAGAGCGCCCAGGTCTTGAAAACCCCTTTGTAAGTCAACTCAACCGCTTCAGCCAAGGGGAGAGAACCAACGGTTATGAAGATTAATGTGCTCAAAACAACTAAGACTCTTCTCATCTCAACCCTCCTTGCTTATTCCTTTTTTTCACTGCCGAAAGTAAAGGCTTTGAATTAGACGCTTTTTCTCCATTCACCTCCTTCTTCAAATTTTTTATATATTTTTGTCATGGACAAGGATAAAAAAAGACAGGGGTAGACAAATTTATACTAAAAATATGTAGATAAGCAACTTCCGTGCCATAAGGGGCATTGAGGGTTTTCTGGGAAAAATTTAAATATATTAATACCTTATATAGGTTATAATTTTTATATATTTTTTATCCGCTTACGGAAATCCAAAAGAAGGGATAGAATTGACGGAAAATAGCAAATCCC
>WGFF01000076.1 GCA_015492355.1 Deltaproteobacteria bacterium | reverse complement strand
GGGTGATGACAGGGTCGTTGTTATATCCTTCAGAAAGAACTTTGGTCAGACCGCAGCCATAGCCGCAGGCTTTGAATACGCAAGCGGGGATGTGATTATCACAATGGATGCGGATCTCCAGAACGACCCAAAGGATATACCGAAACTGCTCGACAAGATAAAGGATTACGATGTTGTGAGTGGATGGCGGAAAAGAAGGAAAGACCCCTTTGTTTCAAGGAGGCTACCTTCTGTTATTGCCAACTGGCTCATATCCAGGGTCACCGGCGTTCATCTCCATGATTACGGATGCACACTCAAGGCATACAGAAAGGAGGTTGTAAAGAACATACGGCTCTACGGTGAGATGCATAGATTCATCCCAGCCATAGCAGGCTGGGTCGGTGCATCTGTTACAGAGGTCGAAACCACACACCACCCCAGAAGGTTCGGACGCTCGAAATACGGTATATCGAGGATAGTAAGGGTGGTACTCGATCTCATAACAGTCAAGTTCCTGCAGAGTTTTTCCACCAGACCGATCCATGCCTTTGGTCCAGCAGGGCTTGTTATGAGTGGGGCAGGCTTTGTCATAACCCTGTACCTTGCCTATGTGAAGTTCATAGAAGGACAGGACATAGGAGGAAGACCCCTTCTCCTCCTGGGTATACTCCTCATAATACTCGGGGTACAGTTCGTGTTCATGGGGCTCCTCGGGGAGATGCTCTCAAGGACCTACCATGAATCCCAGGGTAAACCAATATTCGTCGTAAAAAGGGTGATAGGCAGATGAACAGATGGCTTGTAACAGTTCTCAAGATAGGCGTGAGCATTAGCATACTCTATCTTCTGTTTACGAACATAGATGTCGCCAGATTCTGGGATACAGTCTCATCCGTTAATCCAGGGGTGGTGGCTCTGATAGTGCTCCTTGTCATCTTCATACAGAGTCTGTCCACATATAGATGGTCGATACTGCTCAGAAAGGACATGGAGGTACCCTATCTAAAACTCCTCTCCATATACTTTATCGGGTTTTTCTTCAACAACTTCTTTCCCACACTCGTGGGTGGTGACCTCATAAAGGGATACTATCTCTACAGAGCATCAGGCAGAGGGGATGTATCCATCGCCTCCATATTCATGGATAGATACTCTGGCTTTACAGCCCTCATGATAATAACCGCATTCGCACTCGTTGTGGGATACCCACTCATCAAGGACACCGAGCTCCCCCTGTTCTTTCTCATCCTCCTCGGTGGATATCTTGTCATGAGTCTCGTACTGTGGGTCGACAGTCTCCACAGCTGGGCGGTGAACATACTTACCAGGATAAAATTCTACAGGATAAACGAAAAGATAGAGACCTTCTACAACATACTAATGGGGTATAAGAGATTCCATAATATACTCATAAAGGCACTTGTATGTTCCTTTGTTGTGCAGGGTGGTATGATAGTGGGATATTATATCCTCTCGAAAGGGCTCGGTATGGGGGTTTCCATAGGTTATTTCTTTCTCTTCATACCCCTTGCAACAGCTGCAGCCATGTTGCCCATATCCCTTTCCGGGCTCGGCATAAGGGAGGGTGCCTTTGTGTTCCTTTTCACAAAGGCAGGTGCCACAAAGGAGGACGCCCTGAGTCTATCTCTTCTTTTCTTCATGATAATGGCACTTACCAGCATAATCGGCGGTATAGAATACATAAGAACGACCAGCAGGGGACAGACACATCCGCAGGAAGAAGAGATCGAATCCTTCAGGTTTTAACAAACTTCAACAAGGGAGGTCACTATGGGGATAGATAAAGAACTGCTTGAGATACTTGCCTGTCCAAAGTGCAAGGGCGATGTACAGCTCACCTCTCAGGGAGATGGTCTTGTATGCGAGACCTGCCAGCTTAAGTATCCCATAAGGGATGACATCCCGGTGATGCTGGTGGACGAGGCGATCTCGCTCGGTGGCGAGGGCAAGGGAGAGTGAGTCCATGGGAGGCTCTCTTCAGGACCTCTCCTGCCACACTGAGAATATCTATTCTGGAAAACCTTACATGGGAGGGATATCAGCAACCATTATAGTCTGTAACGAGGAGTCACGTATACGTGAATGTCTTGAAAGCATAAGATGGGTGGACGAGATAGTTGTGTCTGATACGGGCAGTACGGACAGGACAAAGGATATATGCAGGGAATACGGTGCAAAGGTCTACGAGGATGAATGGCTCGGCTTCGGCAGACAGAAAAATCTCTGTCAGGAAAGGGCATCGAAGAGGTGGATACTGAACATAGATGCGGACGAAAGGGTGACACCAGGGCTCAGAGAAGAGATACTCACTGTCGTCAAGGAGGGGGAGCATGCAGGTTACTATATACCGAGAAAAAACTTCTTCGGCAAGAGATGGATGAAGCGGTGTGGCTGGTATCCAGACTACAACCTCCGTCTCTACAGGAAAGACCTCGGACGCTTCAGGGAGAGATACGTACATGAATCGGTGGCTGTAGAGGGCACTACAGGGTATCTCAAAAATCCTCTCGAACACTACACCTACAGGGATATATCAGACTATCTTTCAAGGATGGAACGTTATTCCACCCTTGCTGCAAAGGAGATGTTTGAAGAGGGAAGGACCGCAGGGGCTTTTGATATACTCCTGAGACCACAGGCTACTTTCTTTAAGATGTATTTCCTTAAACTCGGCTTTCTCGAAGGTATGCCGGGACTTGTACTATCTGCCCTCTATTCCTGCTACACCCTTGCCAAATACGTAAAACTATGGGAGATGAGAAGGGGATTCTAAGAGGATCATACCCTCTCTTCCAGAGATGAAAATCCTTTGAAAACCGAATATGGACGGTTTTAAAGAGGTCAAAAACATACTGATAATGAAGTTCAGACACATAGGGGATGTGCTCCTTACGGTACCTGCGATAAGGGCTGTAAGGAACACCTTTCCACAGGCACGGATATGCGTACTTGTAAACTCTGGCACAGAGGATATGCTCACACTCAACCCTCTGATAGATGAGGTTATATGCTTCGATAGGGGGATAAAAAGACTCCCCCTCTGGAAGAGACTCAGAAAGGAGATTGAATTTATAAAGATCTTAAGGTCGAGACACTTTGATATGACAGTGGACCTTACAGGCGGTGACAGACCTGCCATAACAGGATTCCTGTGTGGGGCAAGGTACAGACTCGGCTATAGCCCTGATGGCAGGGGGTTATGGGGTAAACGATTCCTCTACACCCATCTTGCACCACCTGTGGAGAGAAAAGCCCATACCGTTTTGAAGAACCTCGAACTTCTAAGACACTTCCGCATGGATACAGGGGATACCTCGGTGGATATCCATACCTCTGAGGATGATGAACGCTTTGTGGATGGGCTTGTATCCGGTCTCGAAAGGTTCGTCCACATCCATCCCACATCAAGGTGGCTCTTTAAGTGCTGGAAGGATGAATACATGGCACTCATAATAGACAGGATAGTGGAGGAGGGCATAGGGGTGGTGGTAACGAGTGCACCGGAAAGAAAGGAGATGGAGAGGATAGAAAGGATAAAGGCGTTGACAAAGAGACCCTTTGTAGACCTCTCGGGCAGACTCAGGCTCAAACACCTTGCTGTACTCTCAAAAAGGGCACTCTTTTTCCTCGGTGTGGATTCTGCACCGATGCATATAGCGGCATCAGTGGATACACCTGTTGTTGCCATCTTCGGTCCCAGTGGTGCGTTCGAATGGGGACCATGGAATAACACGGTACACCGAGCCCCCTATCCACGTACGAACGGTATACAGAGATGGGGCATGCATACGGTTATTCAGCTCGACTGGGAATGCATACCCTGTGGCAGGGATGGTTGCAATGGATCGAAAAGGAGCGATTGTCTGGATGCCCTGTCGCCAGATACGGTATGGGAGATTGTTAAGGAATATATTACGGGGTCTGCCATAATGCCCCGCCCCGTGGGCAGGGACGGATGGCAGGGCTCGTAAAAGGGATAGATTCATCTCCACAGGGCTACGGTCTTCTGGGGGTATCAAGGGGTAAAACCCGGGGGGGTAAAACCCGGAGGTAAAACCCGCTTAAGGAGTGAAGCCACACCTTGCAAGCCGAGTGGTTTTACTTCAGGGAGGATACCCCGCTTAAACAGGCAACCGTGAATCCTTTGTTAAAGAATACAGGAATACCATGATAACGGTTCTCCATACAGAATCATCCACAGGCTGGGGTGGACAGGAAAACAGGACCATCCACGAATGCATGGGGCTTAAGGCACTCGGTGTACGTCCCATGATACTCTGTAGACCCGGTAGCAGGATATACTCGAAGGCAGGGGAGGTGGGTGTGGAAGCCATCACATCACCCATGAGGGGGAGTTATGATGTCATCTCAATGGCAGAGGTGATGAGGCTTATAGACAGGGAATCCATAGATGTTATAAATACGCACAGTGGCAGTGATAGTTTCATAGGTGCTGTTGCAGGAAGGCTATCGAGAAGAAAGCCTGTAGTTGTAAGGACAAGGCACCTTGCCCTGCCCATCACATCGAAGACCACCTATAGCCTTTTCCCCCATAAGATAGTCACTGTAAGCGATTATGTGAGGAGGTATCTTGTTGACCATGTGGGCATAAGGGCAGACAAGGTTGTATCCATCCCCACTGGTATAGACCTTGAAAGATTCGATCCCCACAGTACACCGGATACACTCAGGGACGAACTCGGTATAGATAGAACCACCACACTCGTTGGCACCGTTGCCATATTCAGGAGAAAGAAAGGGTATCATGTACTCCTTGGAGCCATAGCAGAGGTCCTTAAGATACGCAGGGATGTGATATTCGTCTTTGCGGGTGATGGTCCGCAGAGAGAGAACATTCTCAGGGGGTTGAAAGGGCTGGGTATAGAAAGGAACGTGCGACTCCTCGGGCTGAGGAGTGATGTACCGGTTGTACTCAAGGGTATAGACCTCTTTGTCCTTCCCACCCTTCAGGAGGCATTGGGTACATCCTTTCTTGAGGCAATGGCAATGGGAAAGGCGGTGATAGGTACAAGGGTAGGTGGGGTGCCAGAGGTCGTAAGGGATGGGGTGGACGGGCTCCTTGTGGAACCAGGGGATGAAAGGGGGCTTGCGGATGCTATTCTAAGACTCCTTGAGGATAGACATCTCAGACTCTCCATGGGTACCAGGGGACGAAAGAGGGTGGAGGAGAATTTCTCCACCCAGAGGATGGTGGAAGGGATGTACAACCTCTATGTTGAACTTCTGGGAAGAGGTCGTGTGAGGCGATGGTAACAATTCCTGTGTTCATGTATCATCATGTATGCCCGAAGGAGGACGATACTGTTACAGTAACACCAGAGGTCTTCGAGAAACAGATGATGTATATAAGGAAGAGGGGTATCAGGACCCTCTCTCTTGATGAGCTCCTGGACTTCATGACGTGCAGAAAGAGTGTCGAAGAAAAGGCTTGTGTCATAACCTTTGACGATGGATATCTCGATAATTTTTTGTATGCCTTTCCAGTGTTGAAAAGATACCGCATAAAGGCATCTATATTCATAGTAACATCATGGGTGGACGGTTCGACAGAACACAGGGCTAACAGGAAGGATAGGATAGACATGTATCTTGAGACCATGCCCACACACAGGCAGTGTGTAGAGTTTATAAAAAAGGGGCTCCATCACAGGGCGATAATGGACTGGGATATGATACAGGATATGAAGGATACAGGGCTTGTTGACTTCTATTCCCATACCTTGAGTCACAGGAGATGTGATGGGCTTGAGAAGGAGGAACTTTTAAGGGAGCTTGTGGAGTCGAAGGAGAGGATCGAAAAGAGACTTGGGAAGGAATGCGGGTATCTGTGCTGGCCCTGGGGACGGTACAGTGAGCTCTCCCTGGAGGTTGCAAGGGAGGCAGGTTATGTGGGTATGGTTACCACTGCACGTGGTGTGGTAAGAAAGGGGGATAGTCCCACAGCCATAAATAGGATAGTGGTTAAAGACCGCCCTCTGTGGTTCAGAACCAGGCTCTTTATCTATACGGATCCATTTCTTTCCCATCTCTATCTGGGCTTGAGGAGGTCATGAGGCACAATGAGGTTTAGGCTTGCGGAGTCTCTGCTCTACGGTTTTATGAAACTCCTCCATGCCCTTGACAGACGCAGAAGAGATACAGGGGATTTCAGACCTGAGGATGTGCGTAGTATCCTCCTTGTCTCATCCACAGCCATAGGCGATACCCTTCTTTCCACACCTGCCATCAGGGCTGTAAGGGAGAGGTATCCACGGGCACGTATAATAGCCCATTTCAACAGGGACAATATGGAACTCTTCAAGAACAACCCCCGTATAGATGGCATAATACCTTACTACGGAGGCTACAGGAGATTTTTAAGGACGGTGATGGAGTTAAGAAGATACAGGTTTGACCTCGTACTGATACTGCACGGAAACGAGCCACAGGCAACACCCATGGCGTATCTATCGGGTGCACCTTTTATATTTAAATTGCCCAATACGAGTAGATTCCGTTTCCTGCTCTCCAACAGGGAGCCTGTTGTTGGATGGGATGGGCTGGGGCATGGTATAGAGGCAAGGCTTAAGACCGCTTCGCTGTGCGGTTGTGATACGATGAACAAGCGTATGGAGCTCTTTATCGACAGAAGGGATGAAGAAAGGGTATCTGTTTTTCTTGAAAGGGAGGGTGTGAGGAGAGGGGATATACTTGTGGGATTCCAGCCAGGTGCATCCACCCTGAGCAGGATGTGGTTTCCAGATAGGTTTGTGGAGCTGGGAAGGAGGCTTATTAAGGATATACCCAGGTGCTGGATAGTCATAACAGGCTCGCCATCCGAGAAGGCACTGTGCGAATCCATAGGTGATTGCATAGGTGGGAGAACTATAGTAACCTCTGGAAGAGTTGCACTCAGGGAACTCCCGCCTCTGGTAAAGAGGCTTTCGGTGTTTGTTACGGGAGATACAGGACCCATGCATGTAGCCTTCAGCCTCGGCACCCCGGTCGTTGCACTCTATGCAGTGGCAGACCCTGAAAAGACAGGACCGTACTACGATAGAGAAAAACACAGGGTGATAAAAAAGGAGAGGATATGTGATCCATGTGTGAGTAAGAGGTGCGAATATCAGAAGTGCATGGAAAATATAGAGGTGGATGAGGTGTTCCGTATGGTAAAAGAACTCCTGGAGAAGGTGAGATGAGGATAGGTATTGTATGGGAGAACGGTGTTTCAAAGTGGATGAGCCAGATGTTCGAGCCTCTCATGGAGATGGAGGATGTGGATATCAGGGTGTTCGTTGGGGAGCGAAATAAGTTCGATGTGAGTGATGTGCTCCTTGAGAAGGAATATCTTACACACAGGGGAGAGATAGTGAATGCTATATCTCTACTGCCAGACTCCATGGTGCGTATCTTCAAAAACCCTTACAGACGGATGGACTTTTACTACAATTCACTCCGCAGGTATCTCAAGGGATACCATATCGTTGAATGCCATGATTCCAGTCGTTCCCTCTACACCCTTGCAGACCTCAAGAAGATACACGGATTCAAACTTGTGGTGAGTTATGCAGAGAACATACCCTACAGGCAGGTGTTCGATGAAAAGACCAACTACATAAAGCACCACACCTGTGGTATGATAGACCACTTCATTCCATGGTGCGATACCATAAAGAGGGTCATGATCCTTGAGGGTATACCTGAGGAAAAGATTACAACCATCTATACAGGTCTTGACCTGAACCTTTTTAATCCAGCCCCCAAGGATACCGATCTTCTCAGGGAGTACCGCATCGAGGAGGATAGTTTCATCATTCTTTACATAGGAAAGATAGTCTCATGGAAGGGTGTGCATAGCCTTGCCTATGTGGCAAGGATACTCAGGTACAATGGTTACAAGAGGTTCTGCTTTTTGGTCGCTGGCAGGGGTGCACAGATGAAAAACCTCAAGAGGATAATAAAAGAGGCGGATGTGGAAGGGCACTTCCGTTTTATCGGTTTTGTTCCCTACACAGAGATACAGAGACTTTACAACCTTGCTGATCTATTCGTCCTGCCGAGTTATCCCGCCATGACGTGGCAGGAGCAGTTCGGCATGGTACTCGTTGAAGCCATGGCATGTGGAAGGCCGGTTGTATCGACTGATTCGGGCTCTATACCAGAGATAGTGGGTGATGCAGGCATGATTGTGCCACCCGGTGATTTCTTTACCCTTGCAGAAAAGATAGCCCTCTTCATGGACAACAGACAACTACTCGATGAATTCGGCAGGAAGGGAAGAAAGAGAGTGGAGAGATTGTTCGATGCCAGGAAGAACGCAAAGAGGCTTTATGAGGTGTATAGAAAGGTACTCGGGGATTCTTAGACAGGGATAGTATTCAAAAAAGCCTTGAAGATGGTCTGTGGGGTGAGTCCTTTAAGATACAAAGTCCCGCCTTAAAGGCGGGGCTTTACAGAAGGCAGTTAAGAATGGCACAGAAAAGGATACTTATCCTGGATACTGGCAGGGAATGGGGAGGGGGGACGAACAGTCTCTTGGAACTCCTCAAAAGGATAGACAGAACGAGGTATACCTTTTCTGCGCTTTTCTACCATAATTACAGGTTCGAGAACGATTCAGACATCAAAAAGGAACTGGAAAGACTCGATGTGGAGTTCATCCACCTCAAAAGAACTCCACAGGGTGGCGCTGTAAAGGTAATCAAGGAGACAGGTAGGATACTTCTCTTTTTCAGCAGGACCTTGAGGAGACGGTTTATCTTTTATATAGACCTCATCTCAAGGATACTCCCTGATTCAAGGAGGATATCCCTTTTGATGAAGGAAAAGGGGGTGGACCTTATCTACATGAACAACCAGCCTTCGAGCAATCTCGAAGGCATACTCGCCTCTGGAACAACAGGTATACCATCTGTTCAGCACGCAAGGATAGATGTGGATCTAAACCCCTTTGAGGTGAGATGTGTCAACAGGTATGTGGACAGGATTATATGTGTATCCAGGGGTGTGATGGCTTCGCTTACAGGCGCTGGTGTGGAGAGAGACAGATGTGCCGTTGTATATAATGGCATAGACCCTGATGTACTGCCACAGGAGGGAAAGGGGGATGTGATAAAGGAACTGGGTATAGAAGGGAAGGACCTTGTTACAGGTACAGTGTGTTCCCTTATAAGAAGGAAACGGGTGCACCTTTTACTTGAAGCAGTGGCAGAGATCAAGGGTATGGGTATGGCAGTGGGATGTATCATAGTGGGTGATGGACCCGAAAGGAAAAAACTCGAGGAACAGTCCAGAAGGCTCGGTATAGAAAAGGAGGTGGTCTTTACCGGCTTCAGGAGGGATACCCTCCGGCTTATAAATGCAATGGATGTGTTCGTTCTATCCTCTGAAAGGGAGGGGTTTCCGAGGGTGGTGCTTGAGGCTATGGCACTCAAAAAGCCTGTTGTTGCCTTCCGTATAACAGGACCTGACGAGTTGGTTGTGGATGGCAGAACAGGTATCCTCCTTGAAGACCACAGGGGTTCATCCATAACAGGTGCCCTTTTGAGGTTCATAAAGGACAGGGAATCCATAATCCGTATGGGTGAGGCTGGAAGACAGAGGGTAAAAGAGGAGTTCGATATAAAAAGATATGTAACAGGTGTTGAGAGGGTATTTGGTGAGGTCCTGGGAGAATAGCCTTATTTACAAGCCCTGTCATGTGGTGTAACCCCCTGAAGCAAGCAACGAAGTTGTTGTGGGGAAAACCCTTCGGGCTATCGCCCTTTTCTGGTAAAAAAGTGTTTTCCCCTGCCCCTTTCCCAAAAAACTTTTAGATTAGAAGTTTTGGGGAAGGGAGTTTGAGGGAAACCCCTTTTACAAAAGGGGTTTCCCTCAGTAT
>WGFF01000075.1 GCA_015492355.1 Deltaproteobacteria bacterium | reverse complement strand
CATTTGCAGATATAAGTCTTTTAAAAGGTATCCTGGGTTTCAAACCACGCTGGAGCCTGGAGGATAAGATAGACACTGTCATTGAATGGAACAGGAAACTTCTTAACGGTAAGATGGGTGTATCAGATGAGAATACTTCTTGTAGCACCTGTTAAGGATACCTCTACAGGTCTCGCCATGTTTCCTCCATTGGGGCTGGGCTACATTGCTACCGCGCTAAGAGAGAGGGGATACAGAGATGTAAAGATACTCGACTGTATACTGGAGAAACTGGATTTTGAAGGATTCAGAAAGTATATCAAAGAGTGGAAACCTGATGTAATAGGTATAAACTCATGGTCCCTCTCTGTAAAGGATGTATTGCGTAGTCTTGAGATAGTGAAAGAGGTGAAGAGGTCTATTATTACTGTAATAGGTGGTCCCCATCCATCGGCACTCGATAAGAGGGCTATGGAGTATTTCAAAATGGCTGATTTCGGGTTCATAGGTGAGGCTGAAATAGGCATGCCAATGCTCATGGATTATCTCGATGGTAAAGGGTGTGGGCTTGAGGAGATACCCGGGCTTATGTGGCGTGAGGAGAGGGAGATACTTTCAAATCCACAGGTCTTCATAAAGGATCTGGATAGTATCGGTTTTCCAAGCTGGGACCTTATAGAACCCGACCGTTACGCACGCCATGGCACACTCATACATAAAAAAACGGCATGTATTATCACCACACGTGGATGCCCTTTTCCATGTACGTTCTGTTCGGCAAAGGTGGTTGCTGGAAGACCACTTAGAAGACGCTCCATTGATAACGTGATGGAGGAGATAAGGCTCCTTATGGCTGAGTACAGTATCCGCAGGTTCGTCGTCTTTGATGAAAATATCACACTTAATCATGATCATATCAAAGAGTTCTGTACCAGGGTTATTAATGAGGGACTGGATATAGAATTTGAACTGCCAAATGGTATAAGGCTTGATACCCTTAACATGGAGATACTCACTCTCATGAGAAAGGCTGGTTTTTCTGAAAGGGTGGCTGTTGGAATAGAGTCTGGTTCAGAAAGGATACTCAACCTTATGAAAAAGGGACTTAGTAAAGAGAAGATAAGAGAGAAGATAGATCTCCTTAACAGGACAGGATTTAAGCCCATAGGCTATTTTATAATAGGCTTCCCCACAGAGACGAGGGCTGATATAGAGGAAACAGTGAAATTCGCAAAGGAACTTAAACTCTACAGAGTGGGATTTATGCCTTTTCATCCACTCCCTGGAACAGAGATATACCACAGGCTTGTTGCAGAGGGAGAGATATCTGCAGACTTCGACTTCAGCCTCCTTTCTACAGACAATATTCCCTATTCACCATCCGGTATATCAAAGAAGGAGCTCGATTGGATAAGAAAAAAGGCAATACTCAGATTTAATCTCCAGCCTCACGTGTTGTGGGATTACATGAGGGATTACAATTCCTTGAGCTTTGCCATCAGAAAAGTAAAGAGCATATTCTTTACAAGAAGGGATTATAGTTCGAACTGATAAAAAGACGATGACACCCCTTGTTAGCATAATTATAGTTAATTATAACGGCAAGCATTATCTCAAGGACTGCTTTGAGTCATTGAAGAACGGTACATACAGGAATATTGAGATTATCCTTGTTGATAATGGCTCTGTTGATGGAAGCGTTGAGTTCGTTAAGAGAAACTATCCAGACATTAAGCTTATAGCCAACGCACAGAACCTTGGACTCGCCATAGCAAGTAACAGAGGTGCAGCAGTAGCACGTGGGGAGTATCTATTTTTCCTTAACAACGATACAAGGTCTGACAGAAATCTTGTATCAGAGCTTGTAAAGACGGCAGAGGCAGAGCCAAGGATAGGTATATGTGGGTGCAGGACCATGACATACGATGGCAGAGAGGAGATAAACTGCGGGGTTGCATGTGACATATATGGATATCCTTTCGGGGAAGGAAAGCCACTGTATGTTGATGCTGGTATATTCATCCGCAGGAGTGTCTTTGATGAAATTGGTGGATTCGATCCAGAACTCTTTCTCTATGGGGAGGACAGGGATATATGCTGGAGGTGTCTTATATACGGCTATGATGTGGTTGTGGTGCCAGAGGCGGTTTTTTACCATGATAGCTTCTGTTCTATAAAGAGGGGTGAGTATTCAACAAATATATTCAGGCGCCATGTAGGCGAGAGGAATCTATTGAGGACCATGCTCAAGAACTACAGTGCCTACAACCTTATTCATATTCTACCGCGTTACTTCTTGATAGGTCTTGCGGAACTGCTGGTTTTTACGCTGATGGGAAGATTCCGGGTGGTTACATCAGCATACCTGAAGGCTTATTGGTGGAATCTTGTCAGGCTCAATGACACGCTCAGGTTGAGAAAAAAGATACAGATGGAGAGAAGAAAGGACGATTCTGTTGTGCTTGAAAGAATGGGAAAGAGAAGCGGGAAGGTAGAGCTCTTCAAAAAGATAGGTATCCCGAGATTTGTCGATGCAGGTTGATTCCGAGGAGGCAGGTCATGGCTGGTATAAGGATATGTTTGATAAATCCAAGGATGGAAGGACCATATCCCCCGCTCGGTCTCGGTTATGTAGCCTCGTATTTGAGACGATACGGGCATCATAGATATAACATAAAAATACTCGATGGTAACGTGCATGAGGATATACGTGACATGATCATGGAGTTTAATCCTCACATTGTTGGGTTCACAGGTCATTCAACCCAGATAAGGGAGGCTGTTACCCTGTCACGACATATAAGAGAATGGAGAGGTGATATATTGCAGGTTATAGGTGGTGTCCATGTATCAGCAGATACTAAAAACACCCTTAAAAGGGGTGCATTTGACCTTGCGGTCATCGGCGAAGGAGAGAGGACCTTTACAGAAATTGTAGATACATACATAGGAGGTCCAAGAGAGCGACTCAGGGATATAAAGGGTATAGCCTATATAGAGGATGATGAGTTTTTTATGAATGAAAAAAGGGAACAGATCGAGGACCTGGACACTATTCCATTTCCTTCGAGAGACCTCTTCAATATGGATCACTATCTGGATGTAAGCTTCGGTATCAGAGGTATTGTGAGCTCTGGTGTTACAAGCATAACAAGCTCAAGAGGCTGTCCCTATAATTGTCTTTTTTGCGGGGTGGGGATTGTCTTCAAGAAGGTAAGATATTTTTCCAGAGAGTACTGTGTAGAGGAGATTTCAGAACTCGTTGGCCATTACAAGGTAAAGGGACTCTAC
>WGFF01000074.1 GCA_015492355.1 Deltaproteobacteria bacterium | reverse complement strand
TCCTGAGGGAAACCCCTTTTGTAAAAGGGGTTTCCCTCAGGATACGGACAGATTTTAGTCCGAAGAAGATAAACCATGAAATTCTTTAAAAAGACGGTCTTCTGGATAATCGTATTTGCCGTTCTCGGTGGCACGTTCTATATACTCGATAAGAGGGCAGAGGAGAAGAAGGCGATTGAGGAATTCAAAAGGAGGCTATTCCCTTTTGAACCAGATGATGTGGTCGAGTTTGCTGTAAAGAGGAAGGATGGAGAGATAGTTGTAAGGAGGGGTGACGATGGCTGGAATGTGGTTGAGCCTGTAAGGACAAGGGGTGATGAAAAGAGGATAGAGAAGTTCCTCAGGGGACTTGTAAGGGCGAAGTTCGATGGTATACTCTTTGAAGAGCCCCCCCCTGGCAAGCTCAGGGAACTGGGACTGGACAGTCCCTATCTCGAGGTGAGCCTCAAGACCAGTGATACGACCCGTACCATCTACTTCGGCAACAAGGGTCCGACCCACAACGTATCCTTTGCCATGCTCAAGGACGATCCCCGTGTGTTCAGGATACACACGGATATCCGTTCGGATGCAGACAAAAAGGTCTATGACCTGAGGGACAAGAGGATACTTGGATTCGACCCCATAAAGGCGAAGAAACTGGAGATAGTGTGGACAGAGGGGGAGCGTATAGTGGTGGAGCATCCGCTGGAGGGAAAATGGGATGCACAGGGGCTTCCTGAAGGAAAGACGAGCTTTATAAGGCTCATGGAGATGCTCGTAAGGTTCAGGAATTCAGAGATAAAGGCATTCGTAGATGAGAGTCCAGAAGGGCTTGAGTCATACGGGCTGAAAAAGCCCAGGGTCAGTCTGCTCTTTGTGGACAAGGATGGCAATATCCATTCCATCTTCCTTGGCAAAAGGGACAAAAAAAGAAGGGGTGTATTTGCCATGAGGGGCGATGGAGAGAAGGGGGTGTTTTTGCTCGAGGAGGATGTAATGGATACGATCCCGAGGAGTGTGCAGGACCTTTTGGAGGAGGGGCAGGACGATGGGGAAGAGGCTTAAGGGATATGCGGTCTTGATGGCGCTGGTCTTTCTCTTTGGCTGTGGCAAGGAGGAGGAAAAGACAGAGCCCAAGACCTTTGAGGATATAATCGAGGAGATAGTTGTAAAGCCACAGCCAGAGAAGGCTGAGCCCGAGGTGGAGGAGGAGCGGGCACTCAAGGTGGGTGTTATAGGACCTGTTACAGGTGAGCAGGCGGAGTTCGGTCGCATGACACTCGAGGGTGTGGAGATGGCGGTGGAGGATTTTAACAACGCAGGTGGGGTGGATGGCAGGCATATAGAGATAATCCATGTGGACAACAAAGGCGAGCAGGGTCCCACAAAAGAGGGGATGGATAGCCTCATATCAGAGAAGGTGGTCGCTGTCATAGGTGCGCCCACGGGCTGGGCAACCTTTGCACCGGTGTACATGGCGAATGAGTCGAGTACCATATTCATATCGGCGGGTACACGCAGACACATAGGCAGGAGTGGTCCCTTTGTGTTCAGGAATAGTCTGCCAGGACAGAAGGCAGCACACGAGCTTATAGAATACTGTGTCAATAAAGCGGGAATGAAGGACTTTGCCATAGTCACGGTGATGGAAGACGAGGCACTGAACGTGAGCAGTTTCTTCAGGATAGCAGTGGAGAAATGGGGGGCAAGGATCAGGACAGAAGGGCATATATTCTCTGGTGGGGATATACCAGAGGTCATAAAAGCCATCAAGGAGAACCAGCCTGTGGATGCCATAATCTTTGCAGGTGGATCGCACATGGCGGTAGATTTTGTAAAGGCAATGGAGGGGTCAGGGCTAAGGATACCCCTGGTTGGAGGGGCTGAACTCTATACAGATGACCTCCTCTCTGTAGGCAGGACAGTGGAGGGCTCACTCATCTACGCTGGTTTCTCACCTGATGATACAAATCCCGCTACCAGGAGATTCGTCGATGCATACAGGAAAAGGAAGGGCAAACCACCCACCATATTCGTTGCAGAGGCGTATGATTCCTTCATGATAATCGCCAGTGCCATAAAGAACGTGGGCTCCACCAGACCCGGGGAGGTAAGAAAGGGGATCCTCGATACAAAGGACTTCCAGGGGATTACCGGCACCATCACCATGGACGAACAGGGTGAGGTGGTAAGGAGCCCTTATATACTCAAGTTGGTGAAGGATAAGAAGAGATACACCTTTTCGATAGTAAAGACACCGCACCGGTAAGCCCACCCTGTCCTCCCATCAGGGGCTTAAGCCCTTGATTCCCGGGAGTCCAGGGCATGGGACGGGGATTCACATAGAGGTATAGGATTATGGCTTTTATTTTGAGTGTATTCGGTGTTGTGCTGGTAATGGAGGGGATACCCTATTTTGCCTTCCCCGGGAAGGTAAAGAGGTGGGCTCTCGCCATACAGGAGATACCTGACAGTGGACTCAGGGCAATGGGTATTACTTCGATGATTGCGGGACTCGTGCTTCTCTATGTGGCAGGGTATATGCGTACCTGAAAAGGTGGCTCTGTATGGAGGGCTCTGCATCCTCTGTGTGGTTTTTCTCTATGGGTGTGGTGGGGTGGAAAGGCTCTCTTCCGAACCCTCCCCTCCAGGGTACGATACCAGGATAGAACACGGAAAGACAGCAGAAGGTGAAAGGATAAGGGTCCTTTTACTTGAGGATGTAAGGGAATTTACGGTATCCTTTAACACAGAGAGTATAAAGATAACCTACATCCCACCCGGAAGGATAAGTATAAAGGGAAGGATACACCACCTTCCTGTACGTTTCACCTCAAGGAGAGGTCCCATCCATGTAAACAGCATCCCCTATCACGGTGTCATAGAGGTCTTTGAGGGTGAAGGGGGGATGCTGGTTGTAAATGAGGTATTCCTTGAGACCTATCTCATAGGACTCATTAACAGCGAGATATCCTCAAAATGGCACGAAGAGGTGATAAAGGCGCAGGCAGTCATTGCAAGGACCTATGCCATCTATCAGAAGCAGAGAAGGAAGGACGAGCCCTTTCACCTTACCAGTACCGTGAGGGATCAGGTATACAGGGGTGCCAGAGACAATGACCTGTCTTCCTTTCTTGCGGTGTACAGGACCTTCGGGGAGGTAGTTGTATACAGGGGAAGACCAGCCCTGACGGTATACCATTCCAATGCAGGTGGCATGACAGAGTCTTCGCAGGAGGTCTGGCAGGGGGACTATCCCTATCTCAAGCCAGTGGAGAGCCCCTATGACAGGTATGCACCCAATTTCTTCTGGCGAATAAGCCTTACCGCGGTGGAACTCAAAAGCCTCCTTGAGAGGGCTGGGTACAGTACATCAGAGCCCGGTATCATCAGGATCGCAGAGAGGACCTCCACAGGCAGGGTCAAAAGACTGATAGTGGTGGACCGGAAGGGTAGAGAGATTGTGCTCTCTGGCAGGGAATTCAGGGAGATTGTGGGATACGGAAGGCTCAAGAGTACACTCTTCGATGTGGAGATGAGAAAAGGGGTTTTTATCATAAGTGGCAGGGGTGCGGGTCATGGGGTCGGTCTATCCCAGTGGGGAGCAAAAGGGATGGCAGAGAGGGGATACTCATACAGGGAGATACTCGGTCATTTCTACCCCGGCACAAGGATCGTAAGGCTTTACGGGCACCACAGTACCCAGCCCTCTGGGCAGTGATGAATGATGGGCTTGTAAGATTGTAGAGTGATAACACCCCCCCCCTTTTTGTTGGGCAGATTTTTTATAAGTGTTAAGGGGTCTTATCCCCGAGTCTCAACCATGTGAGGGTCTTTTTTTGTGGTTTCTGGAAGAGCCCGCCTTACAGGCGGGTGAGATTTATTTACGTGTGGCAATGAGGTTAGAGGACTTTGATTACTTCCTCCCTGAGTAACTCATCGCCCAGTA
>WGFF01000073.1 GCA_015492355.1 Deltaproteobacteria bacterium | reverse complement strand
GTGTCATTGGGTTCCGGTGTTTATATACTTTTTGAGTATCTGGCTCGCCTTGAAGGTCATTACCTTCCTTTCGCCTATTATAATCTCTGAGCCTGTCTGGGGGTTTCTGCCTCTCCTTGCCCGCTTGTGCCGTACAGAAAAATTACCAAAACCCGATATCTTTACCTTCTCTCCCCGCTCAAGGGCTGTTTTGATGCACTCAATAACCTCGTCAACCACCTCAGCAACATCCTTTTTTGAAAGCCCCACCTTTTCAAAAGCAATTTCAACAATATCTGCCTTTGTCATAGTACTCCTCCCATCTTCGATATTACTTCAAAACCCTCTCCTCCCCCCGTATCTCACAGCCGAACCTTCCTTTCAGCTCCTTTATAACCTCTCCGTGGATCCTTTCCACCTCCTGATGGGTAAGGGTTCGGTCCTTGCACCTGTAGGTTATCCTTATGGCAAGGCTCCTCTTACCCTCAGGTATAGTACCCCCATAGTATACATCAAACAATTCAACCTTTTCAATAAGTTTTGCATCTAAGGATCTAATGGAGGTGATTATTTGCTCGTAGGGTATACCATCGTCCACGATGAAGGCAATGTCCCTGGTCGATTCAGGATACCGCGAGATGAGGTTATATCTTCTCTTTCCACCATATATATCAACTATGCAAGGGATGTCAAGTTCAAATACCAGTGGGGGATGTCTGAGTTTGAATCTACCCCTGAGTTCAGGATGTACCTCTCCGAGCCTTCCAGCCTCCCTGCTGTTTATCACAACAAGGGCGGACTTGCCAGGATGGAAGAATCCATCCTCCACAGGTCTGTAACGTATGTCAGCCTGTAGCGAAAGCCCCTCTAAGATAGACTCCACCACACCCTTCACATCGTAGAAGTCAACAAACTCCCTTGGATAGTTCCACCTCTTGCCCCATCTCATACCGTACATAAGCCCTGAGACCTTCCACCTCTCCTCTGGTAGTCTCCCTCCATCCCTCGGCATGAACACAGGTGCGATCTCAAAGACCCTTATGTCTTCGTTCCTGCGAGAGAGGTTCCATCTCAGGTTTTCGAGTAAAGATGGAAGCAGGCTTCCACGCATCACCACCTGATCCTCTGCAAGGGGGTTCAGTATGGTAACACCCTCTCCTTCAGGGGTAGCCGTAAGGGAGAACATCTCCCTGGATACGAAACTGTAATTTATGACCTCGAGGAATCCAAGCCCTACCAACACCTCCCTTATCCTGTCCCTTACATCGAGTTCCCTGGTTCTGTCCTTTGGTCTGAGCCTCGTTGTGGGCAGTGTTGCAGGCACCTTATCGTATCCCTTAAGGCGTGCCACCTCTTCCACAAGGTCTATCTCTTGAGTTATATCGTGCCTGTAGGATGGTGGTACAGCAACTATCCTATCCCTTCTTTCCCCATCCTCCCTTACAGAGATGTTGAGCCTCCTTAGGATACCCTTTATCTCATCCATCTCAAGCCCTGTACCGAGTATCTTCTCTACCCTTTCCTTCCTTAAGGGTATCTCTGGAGGGGTGTATCTTACAGGGTATACATCCTTCATACCCCTTGCCACCCTTCCACCCGCGGTCCTGAGTATCATTGATGTAGCCATCTCGAGCGCCACAGGGACACCCTCTATATCCACACACCGCTCGAACCTGTAGGATGAATCGGTCGAAAGGTTGAGAGCCCTTGATGTCCTCCTTACGGACGATGGCTCGAACCATGCACTCTCAAGAAGGATCTTTACCGTTCCATCATCCACCTCTGTATCCCTTCCTCCCATGATACCTGCTACTGCGATCGCCCTTTCAGAGTCCGCTATTACGAGCATATCCCCTTTGAGTCTCCTCTCCACCCCATCTATAGTCTCTATGGTCTCTCCATCCCCTGCGCGCCTCACCACTATCCTTCCCTTTACAATCTTATCAAGGTCGAAGGCATGTAAGGGCTGACCTGTCTCGAGCATCACATAGTTGGTCACATCCACCACATTGTTTATCGACCTTATACCACATGCCTCAAGCCTTCTTTTGATGAATCCATCGGATGGTCCAACCCTGACCCCCTCAATAACCCTTGCGGTATACCTCCTGCACAAATCCTTTGCCTCTATACCTACATCCACAAGGCTGTCCACATCCCCGCCTTCCTCCACCAACTCTATCCTTTTATCCCTCCACTCTACCCCCACCACAGCACCTATCTCCCTTGCAAGCCCCTTTATACTGAGAAGGTCCCCCCTGTTGGGGGTAACTGATATCTCTATTAAACTGTCCCTGCCGATGACCTCCTCTATATCCACACCCAGTGGTGTATCCCCGGGGAGTATCATTATTCCATCGGACTGTTCGCTTATTCCGAGTTCAACCTCTGAGCACAACATGCCCTCTGATACCACACCACGTATCTTCGACCTCTTTATCTTCACCCCCCCTGGCAACATAGCCCCTGGTAGGGCAAGCGCAACCCTGTCCCCCTCCTTCATGTTCCGCGCACCACACACAATGGAGCGCACACCATCGCCATCCTTTACCTCGCACACAACCAGTCTGTCTGCATTGGGATGTCTCTTTATGGAGAGTATTTCAGCGGTTATGACACCCTTTATACCGGATGGCCCCTCCTCCACAGAGTCGACCTCCACACCAGCCATGGTGAGCCTCTCTGCGAGTTCTCTTGGAGAGAGACTAAAAGATATGTACTCCTTTAACCACTTATAGCTGAAAAGCATACTCAGGACTTCTTGTATCGGTATTCAATGGATGTCTCTGGAAGGTGGTTCTTCAAGGGATATACCCCTGAGACTCCCTCTGATATAGACTTAAAATAGGGGTATGGGATTGGTATCACCTCCCAACCACCTGTACCTGGGTTATACCATCGGGTTTTACCCCTGCCCATCCCTGTACCTGTAAAAGTAACCATTAAGGTAACACAACTGCCTGCAGGGGGCTCACCGTAAGTTTCAAAACTGTCTTAAGAACCTCACATCGTTCTCGAAAAAGAGCCTTATATCGTCTATTCCAAACTTGAGCATGGCTATACGCTCTATACCGAGCCCGAAGGCAAAGCCTGTAAACTCCTCAGGGTCGTAGTTGACGTATCTGAACACCTGCGGATGTATCATTCCACAGCCGAGTATCTCCAGCCATCCACTCCCCTTGCATACCCTGCAACCCCTTCCACTAC
>WGFF01000072.1 GCA_015492355.1 Deltaproteobacteria bacterium | reverse complement strand
GGCTTAACAGAGAGACCCCTCCAGAAGTTTCAAAATCTTTTCTTGACTTTTCACCATTATTTGAGTATTGATATATTGTTTTTGTTGTAACTCTTCTACGCAAGGGATTTCTTTGCTGATTTTTCAATCTTCCTGTGAACTAACTTTATGAATTCATGATAAAGGTCGGGAATATCTGGCTTGGTGGGCGACCGAGGGTTGCAGGCGTACTGGTAGATACCATAGATACCCGCAGGATAAGACAGCTGATAAACGCAGGGGCTGACCTTGTGGAGATAAGGATTGATACGTTCAAGAGGAGAGAGCCCCGCTATATCTTAAAATCCCTTGAGATACTGAAATCCCACAGGCTTCCTGTGATACTCACCATAAGATCGAAAAAAGAAGGTGGAAAGTACAGGATAGACGATGCGGAAAGACTCGAACTCTTCACCTCCCTTACTCCACTCGCCAGTGCCATCGACATAGAACTCAGCTCCAGAGGAATCATCAAAGAGGTAATAGATACCGCAAGGAGATACAGAAAGAGGGTTATCATCTCCTATCACGACTTTACAGGGACACCGGAATACAGGTCTCTGGTAGGGATAATTAAAAGGGCTCGCAGAAAGGGTGGTGATATAATCAAGATAGCAACGAAGGTGAGGGACAGGGAGGAGATAAAAAGGCTTGTGAGGATACTTATCGAACACAGGTATATGATAGTTATTGCAATGGGCAGGAAGGGCACCCCTTCGAGGGTGTTCTTTCCACTGCTCGGCTCACTCATCACCTATGGTGCAACTACCACTGCGACTGCACCCGGACACATCCCTTTGAAGACAAAAAAACACCATAAGCCTCTTCGATACCGGCAGGTTGCCTGAGTGAACCTGTGTGTAAGGGGTTTTCCATGGTTCCTTTAAAAAATACTAAGGATAGACGGAGGTATGAAAGATGGCGGTAAGGGTCGGTATAAATGGCTTCGGACGTATCGGAAGGAATATATTGAGGGCATCTCTCGGTGACAGGGATATAGAGTTCGTCGCAATAAACGATGTGACTGATTCCCCCACCCTTGCCCATCTCCTGAAATACGATTCTGTTTTTGGCAGGCTCCAGGGCGATGTGAGGGCAAAGGATGACTCGATAGTGGTCAACGGAAGAGAGATAAAGGTACTCTCTGTCAGAGACCCCTCTCAGCTCCCATGGAAGGACCTCGGGGTGGAGGTCGTCCTTGAATGTACCGGGCTGTTTACGAGCAGGGATAAGGCAGAGGGACATATCTCAGCAGGTGCAAAGAAGGTAATCATATCCGCCCCTGCAAAGGGTGAGGATATAACGATATGTATGGGTGTGAACCACGAAAACTACGACCCTGCAAAACACCACATCATATCCAATGCATCATGCACGACAAACTGCCTCGCCCCTGTTGCCAAGGTGCTCCATGAGAGATTCGGCATAGTGAAGGGTCTTATGACCACTGTACATGCCTATACGAATGACCAGCGTATACTCGATCTGCCACACAAGGACCTGAGGAGGGCAAGGGCAGCCGCCCTTTCCATCATACCCACAACAACCGGTGCTGCACGGGCTGTTGGTGCGGTTCTGCCCGAGCTCAAGGGCAGGCTCGATGGCATGGCGGTAAGGGTGCCTGTACCGACTGTATCGCTCGTCGATCTCGTTGCAGATCTGGAAAAGGACGTAAGTGCCGATGATATAAATACCGCCATGAAAGAAGAGGCAGAAGGCAGGCTCAAGGGTATACTTGAGTACTGTGATGAGGAATGTGTATCCATTGACTTCAAGCACAACAGTCATTCTTCCATCTTTGACGCACCATCCACAAAGGTCATAGAGGGGAATATGGTCAAGGTCCTCGCCTGGTATGACAACGAATGGGGTTTTTCCTGCAGGATGAGAGACCTTGTACATCTGATAGCATCGAAAGGCATTTAATACAATTCATGGGAAGAAACTTATCCTGCACGGAGGGCTGGCAGGGAGTCTGAACAGCCTGTGACCTGGTGTTTGCAGGAGGCTTTCTGTCCTATTGAGTTTGCCACAAAGGTCCGGTATCAGGGGGGTTCTTGCAGAAGGTGGAGAGCCCCTAATCATACTGAAAGGTTTTTGTCCTGAATCAGAGGGGAGGTTTCTGGAGTGTACAAGGATCTCTGCTTTATAGACGACCTCGATATAAAAGGAAAACGGGTTCTCATAAGGGTAGACTTCAATGTCCCCATGGATGACAAGGGGAACATAACGGATGACACAAGGATAAGGAGTGTTCTACCCACCATAAACTATGCCCTCGATGAAAAGGCAAAGGTAATCCTTGCCTCTCATCTCGATCGACCGGGTGGCAAAAGGGTACCTGAGCTGAGTCTTGCACCTGTTGCAAAGAGGCTCTCAAGGCTTCTTGAAAAGGATGTAAGGCTTGCCCCGGATTGTGTGGGCGAAGAGGTAAAGAGGATGGTAGATGAGATGAAGCCCGGGGACGTGGTACTCCTTGAAAACCTGAGGTTTCATCCGGGAGAGGAGGCGAACGACGATGAATTCGGCAAAGAGCTCGGTGAACTTGCAGATGTATACATAAACGACGCCTTTGCAACAGCCCACAGATCCCATGCATCCAATGTAGCCATAACCAAGTATGTAAAGGAGTACGGTGCAGGGTTCCTCATGAAAAAGGAACTCACCTACTTTTCAAAGGCAATGGAGGAACCCACCCGTCCGCTTGTGGCGATAATAGGTGGAAAGAAGGTGTCTGACAAGGTAGGCGTGCTTGTGAGCCTATGCGAGAAGGTGGACAAACTCATAATCGGCGGTGGCATGGCACTTACCTTCTTCAAATCCCTTGGTTACGAGGTGGGCAGGTCCTTTACAGAGGATGATGCACTCAACAAGGCAAGAGAGGTGATAGAGAAGGTAAGGGAGAGGAATATAAAGCTCTACATGCCGGTCGACTTCGTTGTTGCAGACAGGTTCAGCCCCTCCGCAGAGACCAAGGTTGTAACCTATCAGGAGATACCGAAGGACTGGATGGCACTCGATATAGGTCCCGCAACTGTAACCCTCTTCTCAGAGGCTATACAGAACGCAAAGACCATAATCTGGAATGGACCGATGGGTGTCTTCGAGATAGATGCCTTCAGCCGTGGTACCTTTGCCATGGTTACAAGCGTTGCCAACTCCTACGCCCTTACCATCGTGGGAGGTGGGGATACGGATGTGGCGGTACACAGGGCAGGTGAATTCGCAAAGATAAGTTATATATCTACAGGTGGTGGGGCATTCCTCGAACTGCTCAAGGGTAACGACCTTTCAGGTATCGCTGCCCTGAGGAGGGGGAAAAAGTAAGCCTGTAACATATCCTTTAGAAAGGACCCTAAGCCATGGTGAAGCCACTCATTGCAGGAAACTGGAAGATGAATACCACTATCCAGGAGGGTGCAGAACTCGTCGTAAAACTAAGGGAACTCATAAAAGGTGTAGATACCGTTGAGGTGGTGATAGCACCACCCTTTACATCCATACACCATCTTAATTTCCTCATAGCGGATAGCCCCATGACCCTTGCTGCACAGGATGTGTTCTGGGAGGACAGGGGGGCGTATACAGGTGAGGTCTCACCGTGGATGCTCAAGGATGTGGGATGCAGGTACGTGATAATAGGTCATTCGGAAAGAAGGCAGTTCTTCCACGAAACGGACGAGACAGTGAATAAAAAGGTTTTTGCATCCCTCAAGGCAGGCATCAAGCCGATTGTATGCATTGGAGAGACACTTGAGGAGAGGGAAAGGGGAGAGACCCTTGAACGGGTGAGTTCACAGCTCAGGGGTGCACTCAATGGTGTCGGTGAAGGACTCCTGAGGGACATTGTCATAGCCTATGAGCCGGTGTGGGCAATAGGTACGGGCAGGACCGCAACACCAGAACAGGCAGAAGAGGTGCACAACTCACTGAGACAACTCCTGTACGAACTGTACGGGATGGAGCCTGTAAGGGATGTAAGGATAATATACGGTGGCAGTGTCAAACCAGACAACATAGATTCCCTCATGGCACAGCCGAACATAGACGGTGCACTCGTCGGTGGGGCAAGCCTCAAGGCAGAGGACTTCGCAAGGATAGTCAAGTTCAGGCATGTATGATTCTGGGACCTGCCGTGTGACCGGATTGTTCCCAGATAGCCTTCAGGATCCCGGCTTTCTCGATATTCCATACCGAGGTTATCGCTCTACCTGCCTTTCTCAAATACCTTTGGAGCGTCTTTCGGGGCGAGGGCGTTGAAGGGGGCGTTGAAAGGGGCATGGATAATCACCTTTCCTTATCCAGGGATTCCTTCCGGTGATATTTAAATGTGGGGAAACCCTCCGGGCTATCGCCCTTTTTTGGTAAAAAAGTGTTTTCCCCTGCCCCCTTTCCCAAAAAACTTTAGATCAGAAG
>WGFF01000071.1 GCA_015492355.1 Deltaproteobacteria bacterium | reverse complement strand
CTCTTGCTCACAGCAAACTGGACGTATAGTGGTATCTTCTTTGTAAGAACACCCTTGAGAAGTTTCACCTTTTCTGCAAAAAGTGCCATCTTTCTGGCTCTCCTTTACGTTGCTTGCTTCAGGGGGTTCACCCCCTGAAACCCCCTTTTCTCTAAGGTAATATCTTTTATATTAAAGCAACTTCGTTGCTTGCTTCAGGGAGTTGCACCCCTTGAAATCCCCAAAAACCCCTGTCCTGTTGGAGATTAACCTGAACCCGGCTCTCAAAGGGGTAGCGCCACCCCTATTTTTACGAGACCTGCCATTCATCCCCACCCACAGGGTGGGGCATCCTGGCAGACCTCGTGAATATATACAGTCTGTTCCAACATATGATGTAACGAAGGTGATAACTATCTATACTAAGACCAGCAATTGGCACTCTTTTACATACCCCGCGCCTTTACGGCTGGGTAGTTTACTGGATTATAGTGGATACGGAGACAGAGGAAAGGTCTATTCCGTAGAAATGGCTGCCTGTATTGCTTTATGGATAGAGACTCCCCTGTATCATCTTCCATGCGGTTATCTTAAAGTGTCTTACCCTATTCTTGAAATCATCTCCATCACTCGGCAAAACCACCACGCCCCAGCCAGGTTCATCTTTTACCCTTGAGTACCCTGTGAAGGGTTCTACTCAGTTCTGTGAGGGTATACGGCTTCGCTATCACATCCTTGAAACCGTATTCCCTGAAGCGTCCCATTATAGGGTCGTTGGAGTAACCGCTGGATACAATAGCCTTGACATCAGGATCCATTTCACGGAGTTTCTTGATTACCTCCTTGCCACCTTCACCTCCAGGGATCGTGAGATCGAGCATTACTACATCAAAGGGTTTGTCAGAGAGCATCTCCTTTCTGTAGAGGTCGACCGCCTCCTTACCGTTCCTGGCAAGCCTTGCCTCGTAGCCGAGGTGTGAGAGCATCTCGATAACGATATCACTGACCTTCTTTTCATCCTCCATGAGGAGTATCTTGCCCTTACCTGTGATGGGTTTTCCAGAAGGGGTCGGTCTATGTACCTTCTTGGTCGGGGAGGCTGGCAGATAGATGTGAAAGGTGGTGCCCACACCGGGCTCTGACTCTACTGTTATATGTCCATCATGCTTCTTTATTATGGAATAGGCTGTTGTGAGTCCAAGCCCGTAGCCATCCTGTTTAGTGGTGAAATAGGGATCGAATATCTTGTGCAGGAATTCCCCCGGTATGCCAACCCCGCTGTCAGATATGGATATCTTTATATAGTTCCCTTCCCTCAAGGGTATGCTGTCTTCCACCCTTATCGTCACATTCTCTGCCCTGACCGTAACGGTACCACCCTCTGGCATTGCGTGATCCGCATTGATTACGATGTTATTTATCACCTGTCCTATCTGTCCTTCATCAACCTCAGCCATCCACAGGTCATCAGGGATGGAGAATCTGTACTTGACCTTTGAACCTCTAAGGACGAGTGCAACACATTCCCTGAGGAGTTCATCCATGGAGATAATCTTCTTTATAGGTGCCCCGCCCCTTGAAAAGGTAAGGAGCTGGTGGGTAAGTTCCTTTGCGCGCAGTGTTGCCTTTTCTGCATCCACCAGCCTCTTGAACACCTCGTCCTCTTTTTCAACATACATCTTTGCGAGCGTGATGTTGCCGAGTATGGCAGTAAGTATGTTATTGAAATCATGGGCGATACCACCAGCCAGTACACCCAGGGATTCGAGTTTTTCTGACTTTATAAGCTCTGCCTCCATCTTCCTCTTCTCTGTAATGTCTCTGATGATGCCCTGGTATCCAAGTATACTCCCATCGTTTGTACGGCGCAGGGTGGATGTGAGAAGGCAGTCCATTATGGTGCCGTCTTTTTTACGGAGCTTTACCTCATAGTCTCTTACAGAACCCTTCTGCTCTATCTCCCTTTGAAACTTTCTCCTGTCAGCAGGGTTTGCATAGATGTTCTCTGTGTGTAGTCCTATCATCTCGTCCCTTGTGTAGCCGAAGAGTTCAAGGGCTGACTGGTTGACCTCTATGAACCTACCGCTCCGTGTGGTGATATAGATTGCATCCCTCGAATCCTCAAAAAGGGTGCGATATCTTCTTTCGCTCTCACGGAGTGCATCCTCTGCCCTCTTCCTTTCGGTGATATCCTCGATGGTCTTCACCACATAGTTGACATTGCCCTTGAGGTCCCTTACAGGAACGGTGATTATATTGTATATCCTGCCGTCTGAGCCTGCAGAGATCTCGATACTGTAGGTCTTACCCGTTGAGAATGCCTTTATCGCAGGACAGTTGTCACATATTCCCTCCCTGGGTGGGATGAACAGCGAACGATAACAGATGGGTTTGTTGTCAATATCAATGGAGGGGAACCATTTCTGCATGGTCTTGTTGACCCACAGTATCTCCATCTCAGGATTCATCATGGCAATCCCCATGGTCACGCTGTCAAGCATGGTGAGGGCAAGACCTTCAACATGTTTAAGATGGAATTTCTTTGATCTGTTCTGTCTGTCCTTCATCTCTCAAGGTCCTTTATCTTGATAAAAATATGATTTAAAAGGTCACAATAGCACCACTGTTCAAGGTTTAAATGATTCAAAAACAGGTTTTCTTTTTAGAGCAGTTTAAAAAAGAAAGTTAAACTTCTTACAAGAGTACCGGTGTAAGGCTACAAGGGGAATACACACCAAGCGGAACAGGACACTGCAGAATTCAACCCTTCGATCATGTGAATGCCGGAATGGTGAAAGAAATTATTTATAATTATCACTTCTGGTGTACAGAAAGTCAAGTTTAAAAACAAATCTCTCAGAATTATTGATTTGGGGTATCTTTTGTAATATGATGTATACGGTTTTATGTCTTCTCATAAGGGTTTGGTATGAAGCAGGACTACTTCAAAGAAAGGCTTTCTCTGCTGGGTCGGTTACTCGAAAGGGGTGTAGATATAACCGACAGTCGCTTCTGGACGCTCGATCCTAAGGAGTTGAGGTTCAAGCACGGGGAGACACTCGCAGAGCTCAAAATACCCTATCACATAGGTGCAGAGGATGAGAAGTGTATTGAAGAGGCTGTAATAAGCCTTGTCGGTCTTATAAGGGAGCGCTTCAGACCACCTTTCAAGGAATCCCAGAAAGAAAGCCAGCCCTTCCCTATAACTGTCAGGATATCCGCACCCATAAAGGAGAGGACTTTCAATCTCAATCTCTTCCTGCCCGACTCTCCAGAAAAGGAACTCGCCGGTGAGATTATAGCGGTAACACCGCTCGTAGATAATGCCATACTCTACAGCTGGCTCATCTCCGAGGGGTACGGGAAGAGATTCATAAGGTGTGTCACATCCATACTGAAAAAGGCACTCGATGACGAGGCAAGGAACAAATCTGTTGAGAGGACATCCTACCTTGCAACACTTGCGATAATAAACACCATAAAAAAGAAAGAAGAAAAACTAAAGGATATAAGGATAAAATGGCTCGCCTATGAAAAACTCGACCTTGCTGTTGGCATCACAATCTATATGACACTGCGATACGCCATTAAAGACCTATCAAGGAGGCTTGTGACCACTGATGATATGTCATCCATGGAAGTCCTCCTTATGACAGCCCTCGTGCCTTTTTCTTTTCTCCTGATCCCGTCCAACATGTTCAATACATCGCTCAATCCATACGGTATCAATGCAGAGACCATAGAGGCTATAACCCCTTATGTATCGGATCTGGACAGTGCTGTACTCCATGACCTTGAAGACCTCCTCTCATCCTCTGTGACCATCATAAAGAAGCAGAAGGAGGTCTTTAACACCGTCAAGCTCCAGTACGGTATTACCAGATTCAGGGAATACATGCTGAGTTATCTTATGGACTTTGACCTTCCAGGGGGAGAACTCCACGAACTCTTCCATAATCTCTACCAGGAGGATCGTCTCATAAGGAACTACCTCAAGGACCACGATATGACCGATGAGCTTGTAAGACAGATAGATATCCTCAAAGGAAGGTTCTCAAAGGACCCCAGGAGGACAGACATTCTTGCAAACTTCCAGACCTTTCTTTCAGGGTTCAACAAAACATCCCTTACAGGCTGGTTCACAGGACAGAGAAGGGAGGCAGAGACGTTTGTCTCCCCTGTTGTGGAAAGGTTCTTTACCTTCAGGTTTGATGAGAGGATAAACCGCGTAGTTGAGCAGATGAGACTCTGCCTTATAGACAGACGGAAGGAATACGATCAGAATCTACTCGTTACGGAATACAACAAGGGCAGGCTATATCGTTTCTCTTCGGATGAGAGACCAATACTCAGAACCCTGGAGTTGGAAAAGGAGGGTCAACTCTTTGTAGACATGAAGGGTTTTACACGAAAGACCCTGAAGGTAAAGGAAATAGCAATGGCAGAGTTTATGAGGGTGTATTTCTACAAGCCCATACTCGAGGCAGCGAGCAAGTACGGTATGACAGTGGGGGCTTTTGGTGACGAACGTGCCATAAGGCTCAACAACCTGCCTGGTGATGCTGCCATCTTTTCAGGAGGTGTGGCGAATCTGGTCTCCCTTGCAAAGGATATACAGAAGATAATAAGCAGATACCGCGAGGAGTTGGAAAAGAAACTGATGCATATAAGGGATGAATCACTCATTGACGATGTACACAGGAGGTTCAAGAAAAGGAGGGAGGAAATAAAAAGAAAGAGAGAGGAGCTCAAAAAGGTACTCTCCAAACAACAAAAAGGTATTGAATCCAGGCTCATGGCACTCGTTGAAGAAGAAGAGAGGCTCGAAAATATGTATATAGACGAACTCGAAGAGGCTATAACCAACGAAATGGAGGCAGGACTCTTTATCTCATACGGTGCAAAGGCAGAAACAATGGTTATAGAATCAAAGGATATTACATCTGGGTCTGTAAGGGTGGCTATAGGTGAAAAGATAAATGAGGCAGCACGTGGCACCTTCAGGAATCCCATGGTAAGGGCGAAGCTCGAAATGCTCCTTGAGAAAGAAAGACGCAAAAGGGAGAACAAGAACCTCCAGTATCCATTCGATGTATACATAGACAGGCTCTACAGTATAAGGATACCACCTGAGCTCGATACCGCCATAGAGAAGTTCTTCATAAAGAGGGAGCCCAACGATGCAAGGACACTGGCACAGACACTTGCCAGGGAATATCTAAACGATCTCAAGAAGATAATCTCGGGTATGCCGTTCAGTTCGTTGAGATTGCTCAGGTCATCGACAGATATATACAACAAGGGACAGGCATTGAGTCTCGATGCCCTGAAGGCATACATAGACGAAACAAAGAATACCAGGTTCTTCTTCAAAAAGGTCGTGAAGGTGGATGACCTGGACAAGAACATACGGGATAAGTTCTTCTTCCCCTCGGATCAGCTGGAGTTTTACTTCGGTGTGGAGGAGGTCAAGGGGATAGGTATGGTGGATATATTCTACAGGGCTGGCGAGGTGGTGTTCAAAGGATTCGAGACAAAACCACCTGTGGTGGTATACGAGATACTCAACAGAGAGAAAGACCTCTTCAAGGCACTCCTCAAACACCACTTCTATACATGGCTGAATGAGGCAAAGGAGAGGGAAAGGAGGGGTATATCTGTTATATAAGGTAATGGGTCATCAAATCGGACCTGAATCTTTGTAACCCTCCGGACTATTGCCCTTTTCTGGTAAAAAAGTGTTTTCCCATGTCCCCTTTCCCAAAAAACTTTAGATTAGAAGTTTTGGGGAAGGGAGTTTGAGGGAAACCCCTTTTACAAAAGG
>WGFF01000070.1 GCA_015492355.1 Deltaproteobacteria bacterium | reverse complement strand
TGTAAGCCTTTTAAAAAAGGTCTTCTTTGTGGACCTCTTCAAGGGGCTTTCTGTTACCTTAGGGTACAACGTATCGAGGAGCATAACCCACAGGTATCCTGACGAGGAGAAGTGGATTCCCTACAGGAGGTTTCGTGGTCTCCACACACTCAACAGGGACGAACAGGGCAGGGAGCTCTGTGTAGCCTGTGAGCTCTGCTCCAAGGCGTGTCCCACCAACTGTATAACCGTCATCCCCATGGAGGATACCACGGGACGTGGTATATCCGACAGGGTTGCAAAGGTCTGGAAGGTCGACCTTTTGAGGTGTCTTTACTGTGGTTACTGTGAGGATGCCTGCCCCACCACAGCTATACGTATGGGCAGGGAGTACGAGCTTGCAGCCACAGAAAGGGCACTGACCATAAAGGAGAAGGAAGAGCTCCTTAAGCCCCAGTCCATACCGGAGGATTTTGAGGGTGGGGTGCTCGTGAAGGCAAGATTCGAGATGGGTGAGGAAGGAATAAGGGTTGTGCCTGACCTTTCAAGACAGAGAAAGAGAGCCTGGTAGATGGAAAAACTCCTTTTTATCATATTCGCCGTTGTCGCCATAGGTTCTGCCCTTGCAGTGGTTACCTTCAGGAATCCTGTCCACAGTGCCATAGCACTCATGACCTGTCTTCTCCAGGTGGCAGCCCTTTTTATACTTATGAGGTCTCCCTTCCTTGCGGTCGTGCAGGTGTTTATATACGTGGGGGCGGTGATGGTGCTGTTCCTTTTCGTTGTGCTCGTTCTCGATATAAAGAAGGCGATTATCCAGACCTTCCCTGCAAAGAGCAGATCCGTTGTGTTTCTTATCTTTCTCGTCCTTGCCATAGAGGTGGAACTCGTTGTGTTGCTGAGCCCGCTTAAGGGCTTTGCAGTAACAGAGGCTGTGGGGGAATCGAAGGTGGAGTCCATAGGGAAGGTGCTCTTTACAAAGTATCTCTTCCCCTTCGAGGTCGTCTCCGTACTGCTCCTTGTGGCGATGGTGGGTGCCATCATTATGACAAAGAGGAGGTAGACAGGGTATAGAGCCATGGTTCCCATATCCTGGTACATAGCACTGAGCGCTATTCTGTTCATGATAGGTGTGGGCGGGGTACTACTGAGGCGTAACATAATAATCGTCCTTATGTCCATAGAACTCATGCTCAACTCCGTCAACATAAACTTTGTTGCCTTCTCCTATTTTCTGCAGGACCTTGGAGGACAGATATTCTCTGTCTTTATCATAACGGTTACAGCCGCAGAGGTTGCCATAGCCCTGGGTATACTCATTGCCCTTGTAAGAACGAGACGTGTGTTGAATGTGGATGAGATAGATACACTCAAGGGATAACAGAATGGAGAATCTACTGAGTATAATCATATTCCTGCCACTTGTAGGGGCAGGGGTGCTTCTCTTCCTGAGGGATGAGTCCATCATACGGTGGGTAGCCCTTGCCTTTACGGTGGTGGATTTTATAATCACCATCCCCCTCCTTACCGGGTTCGATACCGCAACCCACCAGATGCAGTTCGTTGAGCGGTACAGGTGGATACCGTCATGGAACATCTACTACTATCTCGGGGTGGATGGTATAAGCGTACTCTTTGTATTCCTTACCGCCTTTCTTGGATGGATATGTGTGCTTGCCTCCTGGACAGCCATTGAAAAGAAGGTAAAGGAGTTCATGATAGCCCTCCTTGTGATGCAGACCGCTATGCTCGGGGTATTCTGTGCCCTGGATTTCTTCCTCTTCTATCTCTTCTGGGAGGCTATGCTCATACCCATGTACCTGATTATAGGTGTATGGGGTGGACCGAGGAGGATATATTCAGCCATAAAATTCTTCCTCTACACCCTTGCGGGAAGCATATTCCTGCTTGTGGGTATAATCGCCCTTTACTTTGCAGGTGGGGGTACATTCGATATACCCCTGCTCATGGAGAGGGAGTATTCCTTTACCTTCCAGGTGTGGGTATTCCTTGCCTTCTTTATCGCCTTTGCCATAAAGGTGCCCATGTTTCCGTTTCACACATGGCTACCCGATGCGCATGTTGAGGCACCAACCGCAGGGAGTATCATACTCGCAGGGGTACTGCTCAAGATGGGTACTTACGGTTTCCTGAGGTTTTCTCTGCCCATGTTCCCGGAGGCATCCCAGTACTTTGCAGTACCCATAATAATCCTCTCCATCATCGCCATCATATACGGTGCATTCCTTGCCCTCGCCCAGGAGGACCTTAAAAAACTCATCGCCTACTCGAGTGTAAGCCACATGGGCTTTGTGACCATGGGGCTTTTTCTCTTCAACAAGAACGGCATAGAGGGCGGTATACTTCAGATGTTCAACCACGGTATCACAACGAGTGCACTCTTCCTGTGTGTGGGGATTATATACGAGAGGACACATACAAGGCTACTTAAAGACTACGGATGGGGAGCGAGGCTTGTTCCAAGGTATGCAACCTTTCTGTTCATATTCACCATTGCCTCGCTCGGTTTCCCGGGTACCAATGGTTTCATAGGCGAGCTCCTGATACTACTCGGTGCGTTCGATATATACAAGCCCTATGTAATATTCCTTATCGCAGGTGTCATCCTCGGTGCTGCGTACATGCTCTGGATGTACCAGCGGATGACCTTTGGCAAGGATACAGGACATGGAGAGGGGAGCGGGCATTCCTCTCATGGAGAGACCACCCACCATACAAGCCATGCCCATCATGTGTGGGATGTGGATACAAGGGAGATAATAGCACTCGTTGCATTGACGGTGTTTGTCTTCTGGGTGGGGCTCCACCCGCTCGATTTCCTCGAATTCATGCATACGTCTGTAAATAACCTCATAGGTCAGGTAACAGGTGATACAGGCGTGAATGTGGCTGGACTGTAGAGGAGGACCCTCTTTGAGAGAGGTCTCTCTATAAATCTTTATTGATATCGAAGAGGGATTGAAAAAACTTTGAGCATCGACCAATCTACGCAGGGATTTTGAGGACTGTATGGATACCATAATTACAGCACAGGATGTAATAGCCATACTGCCCGAGATTGTTGTGGCATCTGCTGCGTGTGTCCTTCTCCTTGTAGACCTCCTTGTGGATGAGAAGAAGAAGTGGCAACTTGCCATCCTTTCCATTGCCTTTGTGGGTGTTGCTGGATGGTATTCCTATCATCTTGCGGGTACGGATACGGTTGTATTTGGCGGGATGTTCGTGCTGGATGGATTCGCCCTGTTCTTCAAGATGGTCTTCTATATCGCAACAGTCCTTTCCATAATGCTCTCGCTCCACTATCTCAAGGTGGAGAGTATAAGCCTCGGTGAGTACTATGTGCTCATGCTCTTTTCCCTCTGCGGTATGATGGTGATAGCATCAGGGGCAGACCTTCTTACCATATACCTGGGGCTTGAGCTCATGTCCCTGCCTGTATACGTACTTGTGGGTTTTGAGCGTGAGAACGTGAGGTCCACGGAGGCGTCGATGAAGTACATAATACTCGGAGCATTCTCCTCGGGGATACTCCTGTACGGTATATCCATTGTATACGGGCTTACCGGTACCACCCAGCTCTCGGAGATAGCCGGTGCTGTAGTGGACTCGAAGGTGAATATACCCCTTTTCAGCCTTGCTGTTGTGATGCTGGTGTCCGGGTTCGGATTCAAGATAGCAGCCACCCCCTTCCACATGTGGGCACCCGATGCATACGAGGGGGCACCCACACCCATAACCGCATTCATGTCCGTGGGACCCAAGGCAGGCGCCTTTGCAGCCCTTCTGAGGGTCTTTGTGGAAGGATTGCATACCGTTACATACGAATGGCAGACCACCATTGCGGTTGTTGCAGTTGCAAGTATGATACTCGGTAACGTTGTAGCCATTGCACAGAGTAATATTAAGAGGATGCTTGCCTATTCGAGTATAGGACATGCAGGGTATGCCCTGCTTGGGCTTGTTGCAGGGGGCAATGAAGGTATCGCAAGTGTTATGTACTATCTCCTTGTCTATGCCTTCATGAACCTCGGTGTCTTCGCGATCATCGTGATGATGAGGAGGAAGGATACGAAGAAGGGAGACGAGATAGACGACTATACAGGGCTTGCAAAGTCATGCAGGGGTATAGCGCTCCTTATGCTCATATTCCTGTTCTCCCTTGCGGGGATTCCACCCACTGCTGGCTTTGTTGCCAAGTTCTATATATTCATGGCATTGATACACAAGGATATGATACTTCTTGCGGTTATTGCGGTGGTGATGAGTGCGGTTGCTGCGTACTACTACATAAGGATAGTCATGCTCATGTACATGAGGGAGCCTGAGGAGAGCATACAGATGGCAAACTCAAGGGGCATCTATTATGTACTCATAGTGGCATTGATAGGTGTTGTGCTCCTTGGCATATATCCGACATACTTCATAGAACTTGCAAGGATAGCATCTAACTTATTCTAAGGTAAGGGGTATGGAGACCATCGTATCCATAAGACCGTTCATAGC
>WGFF01000069.1 GCA_015492355.1 Deltaproteobacteria bacterium | reverse complement strand
ATATTATTCTTGTAGTCATCCCACCACCTCCATTCATTGAAAAATAAAAAGCCACGGAAAGAAAAATCCGTGGCTGTTCGTTGAATCTACTGAATATTTTTTACCTATAAGTATATTACCCGAATACTTACAGGTACTGATGTACTGCGGACTCGATTGGACTCCACCAGTCTATGTATTCACAGGCATCTATACATCCCTCGAGTATCTCCTCAATCTCTTCATCCTTTTTATCTTCGAGATCCTGTTCTGCCGCATCATGAATGCACTGTAGAATATCAAGCACCGTGAGTGAATAGACCACCTCATCCGGTTCATAGCCCTTTTTTCTTGCTATCTCTATCAACCTTTCTTTTGACATACTTGTCCTCCTCCATAAATTTTCCAGAGAGAGCATGGAGTATCAGGTAGACTTCCTTCAGAACAGGGCAAACTGGGCAGTCTTGCCCTGAAGTACCCTGTCAAGATCACCATACCTGACCTCCATTGTAGATTGTCTTCTACCTCTCTTCCCCTTGAACAGGGTCACCCTGACCACCACGTTCTCGCTGACACTGGTGGTCTGAAGGGATTTACCCTTTTCTGTAAAGATGGTCTCTCTACCACCGATACCCAGCTGTGCCTCTATCTCCTTCTTTCTGAAGGATGCCCATGCCGCCTCTGCACCTGTATAACGACTGCCTTCTGCGAGTGCCCTGCCAAGCTCCTCCATTATGGACCCGCCAGAGAGGGTATATTCCGCAAGCCCCTCAGGAAGATCACCTTCCACCATCAACGCCACCTTGAGCTTGTTTGCAACGAGCGTGAGTGCCTCTTCCTGAAGTGTCTCACCGTAACAGAAAAAATACACCCTCACCGGTTCCGTCTGACCTATCCTCCAGGATCTACGGGCTGCCTGACGGAGGGTGAAGATGTTGTATCCTACCTGGTAGAACACAACTGTCGGAAACTCGTAAAGATCGAGTCCTGTCTTCACAAGTTCCGCATTCACAAGAAGTACATCAAGGTCACAGGAATTCTTCCGTATCCATGCCTCTCTTCTCTTCGGAGGAATGGATGCATCCAGACTCTTCACCCTCAGACCAGAATCCATGATGACCCTTTCAAGCCTGGGTCTTACATCCCTGGTACCTGTGAAGACAAGATAACAGAGCACCTTTCTGCCAGATGCCCTTTCTTTTTTGACAAGGTTGATGAGTTCCCTTTCCTTGGGAAGAAGAGTCCCTTCATCGAGCTCTATCAACGGGGCCGTCACTATATCCATTACCTCGCCAATTCTGTTCCTGAACTCAACGTGCTCCGAAAAAAGACAGCACGAGTCGGGGTAGGAGAGAAGTGATTGCAACATGGAAGAGATGGACTTCATACCGTATCTCGTAATCACATTGTTGAATGCATCTTCGAGCTGTGCGTACTGGAATCTCTGCTCACTGTCCATGGGTATGGTTATGACTGTCTCTTCGTAAGGCGGAAGGGCAGATATGACATCCGAAAGTCGTATGAAACAACTTCTATTGAGCAGAAACCTGCCTATCACGCAGGGTGATACCCCGGGTTTTTTCTTCGTGATCGTTGACTTCTTCTTCCCACGACCATAGTAAGTATCCTCCTCTTCTATCTTCCTTATGGTCTCCAGGGTACCGTAGGTCTCAAGCCACTTCGTAACGTTACTGTATCCAAATCCTGCTTTTTTCATCTCCTCAGGAAACATGCGAAAAAGAAGATAGAAAAGGTCATCCGCATATCCGCCGTTGAGTGTACCCGTAAGACACAGGCATCTTCTCGATGCACTCAGAAGGGCGGACATCCCTCTACCCTGAAGTGAATCTCCCGCCTTGTAATCCTGTATCTCATCAAGGATCACAAGATCGAAAAACCCTTTGAGGTACTTCTTTATGAACTCTGCGGGTGAGAAACGTCTGAGCCCGGTGTCTGCCTGCCACAGTGGTTCCCTGCAAAGATGACAGATATGTCTTTTCTTTTTAAGATCGGAAAGGGTGAGAAATTCATCCCCTTTCTTTGCCCTCTCCCCACATCGTGGACAGTAAGGAGAGTCTGCCGGACCCCTGAGTACCGCTGCAGGTCTCCAACCATAACCGAGCTTTGCCCGTTCCTTCGAGATCACGTACACCTCGTGGGTGGATGGTGGGGTCTCAATATCCCTGAAGGTATCCAGAATGGTGATCACGTTCCTGACCGCAAGGTCCACCACCTTCACACCAGGTATCACAAGCCTCGTCTCCCTCAACCATTTTTCAACCAGGTGAGTAGGACATACAACAAGCACCCTCAGTGGAATATCAGACATGGCTACCACAGCCAAAGCTATGGTAGTCTTTCCAGTGCCCATCTCGCCACTTACGAAGAGTCTTTCTTTTTTCTCCCTGTACATGGCTACCGAGAAACCCTTTATGATCTCTGCCTGTACAGGAAAGGGTCTGCGAAGAAGAGTACCAATTCTTTTTTCATATTCACGGGCGGATTCAGGTGGAGATAGAGGATCGTATACAGGGGTCATACCTTCCTCAATCCTCCTGGCAAGACCAAAAGAATATCGATCAAGAAACTCTTTGAGCTCCATAAAACCCTCCCTTCTTATCGTGAAATAAAAAAAGCCACAGACAACTCAGGTGTCTGTGGCTGTTCGTTGGTCTACTGAACCAGAAAAGTTCTATTTATATATTATCTCGGCGGAGGAAAGAAGTTCTTGTACCACACAACCCTTTTCCTCTCCTCATCTACAACCTCCTCAAAAGATACACCATCAGGTGTACCATCCATAAGTCGCATATCTTCAAGATTCCTCTTTGAGCAGGAAAACCTCCTCTGCTCGACCCTTCCGTTGTCGCTGAAAAGGACAACCACGTGAAGATAGGGATGGAAGTCCACCACCTTTCCCCTGCCATACTTCCTGTGGAATATGTATATATCTTTCTTTCTCTTTGTTTTTCTTCTCTTCAATTCGATCACCTCATATAGAAGTATTACCCTGTCCGTTTCACTACTATGCACGATGGTATGACCCTCTCTACCATCAAATTACATGCATGATCGTCGGTGAATGAAAACCTGTATCCCTGTATACCACCATACCCGTCGAGAGATACAAGCCTTTTCTCTTCGAGAAGAGACTTTTCGAATTCTGGTAGATATTCAGACGAGTACGGTATCTTTCTCTTCTTTATCGCCTTCTCGAAGGCACGGAGTCTGTCGGAAGGATCAAACCATATCGCCATATCGTATATCTCCTCGTCCCAGATGATCATGTGGTGCTTCCCATAACCCATGGACCAGCCCCTTGCATGAAGTGTGGAACCAATGGACCTGTCAAGGTATATACCATCTGGCATGAGTGTGATCTCCCTGCCAGAAGCAAGGGCTGAAAAGATAGCCTTCGTCTGCTGTGGTGAACCGTATATGGAAAGCAAGAACATGGTATGGGTGTTACCGTATCTTCTGATATAAAGACCGATATCTGTCTTCACAGTTATACCCCTGTAAACGATATTCTTCATATCTCCCTCCATCATGTGACATCGAACCATTTACGCCCCTGCGGGTCTATGACCCTGATACCAACACGATAGGTATCCGTGGTTACCTCTCTGTCCTCTTCCTCCCTCTTTGTCCGTATCCTCTCGGAATATCCTTTGACGATGATAAAACTTCCATCAGGATTGTATATCTTTCCATTCAGAACACCTGCCGTTATCATCGCAACGAGATGTCCTTTGCGAACAGGGAAAAGCGGACTGAAAGAACCCATCATCCCGTCGTCGCCATCTAAGAAAATCTCTTTTATCCTTGCTTCCACCAGTGGACGATTCTTCAAAATCTCCCTTTCCGTAACGATCTCTCCACACCGGAATACCTCAGGGCCCGTCGTACAGGGAACGCGATATATCGACGTACGACTACAAACATCCTCGATATGTTGATAGGGTGGAGGTGGAGGCAAAACCTCCACCTCTTTCCTCGCAAGTCTTTTCTTTCCGAAAAGAACCGCCTGCTTGAATCGTGGATACTCTTCCTTATGAATCCTGAAGATACCTACATCATAGAAGTGCTCTCCTATCCATCTCAGGTATCTATCGTTCTCAAAAATGCGCTCAGGAACGATGAATACCAGTATCCCTTCGGGACAGAGCCACTTGATACTGTGTTTCAAAAATCTCATCTCCTCCCTCTCACCACCACCTGTATCATAGGGAGGATTGACAAAAAGAAGACCCATCGACCCCAGAGGATTTATCCTGGCTTCAAAAATAGAACCCTGAACCACATTGTCAATAACCTCGCCAGCAACATCCGCCCTCTCAGTATCCAGCTCCACACCCCAGGTGGTACAGTAACAACTTTCAGCCATCAGGGCTATGTCCCTCAAAGCCTCTCCCTCTCCACAACACGGATCAAGAAGATGCACGTCTTTATCCCATGACCGTGGAAAAGAGATAAATCTCGATATCTCCCTGAGTGTCTTCCCGGGGGTGGGATAAAACCCCATCTTCCCCCTGGACGCTAACCTTGCCACCTTCTTACCTCCTCAAAAAATAGTCTCATCCCCATCCATAGGCTCACAAAAATCTTAATACTCAAACGATTATTTCGAAATGGAAGGTTGTTTCGATCTCCTGAGGTAATACTCCCTGAAAAGGTCCTTCTCTGTAATGACAGGCTTTATAATCTCTTTGACGGAATGTTTTTTCAGAATATCATAAACAATCCTTTCTGCAGAATATCCGCATTCATCCCTGTCCAGCGAGAGATACACAACCTCTGGTCGTCTCATGCTCTTTATTAGAAACTCCACCTCTCCTGCCTGATTCACTCCATTGAGAGAAACAAGGGTCATGGTCTGATCGTCGAGAATCATCTCTCCTGCAAGGGCATCAAGGATGGATTCGGTGATGAGAAGCCTGGATGGGTCTCGCTTATATACCCAGAGGGTCTTTACACCCCTGCATCTACGCCTTTTCTTCGTACCAGGATCAGTCGATATCTCCTTCTCAACAGGAACAATCTCCCTCATCTCAAGACCACGCAGATCCGAAGGATACGGCACAGGAAACACTATGTATCTCGTACCTTCAGAAAATTCCACACATATCCTGCAACCAAGTTCACCATGAAACCTGAGTCCCCTTTCTGCAAAATACCTCCTCACAGTGCCTTCAAGATCGGGTAACCTTTCATACAATTCCCTTGCCTTTCTTATCCTCTCGAACTTCTCGATCACGGAATTCACATCCTTCTTTACTTTTTTAGTCTTATTCACACAGGATATCCTCTGTCCCGGATTCCCACCATTGAATCTGGAGAGTTTCTCAACCGCCTCGGCAAATGAGTATCCAAGCCTTCTCAAAAGCTCTATCGCATCACCACCTGCCTTCTCTACAGAACCGTGATCGTACCAGACCCAGATATCACCCTTGTACGATACATGAAGCGATGGATGACTCTCGCTCCGAAAAGGACTGTGATAGAAGACCCCGGTTCTACTCCTCTGAGACGGTACAAGACCAAACTCGTGCTCAAGAAAAGACGGAAGGTTCACACCCCGGGCAAGCTCTATATCCTCTTTCCTTATCATCCTTACACCCCCTGTTCGTCCGCAAATATATCCTTTATTTCTCTAATATGCCTCAGTATATTCTCTACTACATCCACGCCTTCATCGAGTTCAAAAAGATATTTTCTTATTTGCCCTACATGGTATCTGATGGCATCCATATCCACCATACAAAACCTCCTGATAAAAAACGAGGACAGAGACCATGCAGGTCCCTGCCCTCCAGAAATCTTTATAATATTCTCAAAAAACTTAATACCTCTGTAACGTCTCCTCAGTAAGTTTCTTCAGAGCCTCGGCTGCCTCCTTTTCTGTAAGTGAATAAAAAGAGTCCTTGCCGGTTAGTTCCTTCAACTTCGCCGCCTTTTCCTTGCTGGTCTTGAACAGCGCAGATATTGAGTTCCACAGGGCGAGCTGGCTACCGGTAAGAACCCTTCTGGTACCGGATGCCCCCTTGCCGGTATCATCCCTGGGAGTATCGACAGATGAATCACCAGAATCCCGGGTTTCCTCATCCAGAGTTTCCTCTGCCTGAGGCTCTGGAGACCTGTCTACCAGGGGAATAGAGTCAGAGGATGAATCAGGTGTTGAAGAACCTCTCTCACACGGACGTCCACCACCATCGGTCCGTTGAAACTCCCTGGATACACTCTCCCTGTGAGATGGTACATCCGTGAGAAGTTCAGCTGCTCGTCTACCACTCTCTATCGCCCTCATGCCCTCATACAGAGAAGATAGCTCGGCCATATCCATATCAACATCCAGAGAGATGAGGTACTGCATGGTCTTTACAGGTCTCCCTGTTTCCATATCTATCCTTGTTATCTCCTCCTCCACCTTCTTCAGCCTGAAGATAGCCCTCCCGTTGAAGGTACCGGCTATCTTACCACCCGTGAGGCGACCTACCATCTCAAGGGTGGTCTTCACCTCCGCAAGCGAGTACCATGACGTCGTGGGAAGTATCCATACACCTATGCCCTTTATACCGGGAATATAGAACTGAATGACCCCACCGAACTTGCATTCCCCCTTCTGATATTCACTGCACGACTCAGGGTCACACTTCCTCTCACCCCACTTCCTGCCACCGAATATACGTTTCCCGGGTTCCGCACTCACAGGAAACGTACACACCCTCTCAACATCCACTATCCTGCCAGAACCATCCTTTATGAACCTGAAATCGCTCTTGAACCTCAACCCGCTCGTACCGAAACACCGCAGTGAATGGGGAATTATGTTCCACCATTCATTGACTGGAAAGATCACGGGAAAAGACTTCAGCTTCCCGTCCTGATCCGCATAGAGTTTGTATATCTGTTCAACATCGCGGGGATTCCTGCAATCCTGCGGGTGAATCGAAAAATAGTCCACGTTCTTCGGTATCAATT
>WGFF01000068.1 GCA_015492355.1 Deltaproteobacteria bacterium | reverse complement strand
GGAGTTTGAGGGAAACCCCTTTTACAAAAGGGGTTTCCCTCAGAATTTAGTCCGAAAAAGATATCCATTACTTACAGAGGCAGACAGGATAACCCAGAAAGGAGGTAAAAAAATAATAGAGATAGACGGTGGTGCTGGTGAGGGTGGAGGGCAGATATTGAGGACCGCCCTTACGCTCTCCTCGCTTACAGGTACCCCGGTGAGGGTCTACAACATTAGGGCTGGGAGAAAACCTCCCGGGCTCAGACCACAGCACCTTATGTGTGTCAATGCTATATCATCCATCACACACGGTAGATCCACTGGCACAGAACTCGGCTCCATGGAGATTATCTTTACCCCGGGCAGGGTAAGACCTGGCAGATACACCTTTGATGTAGCCTCTTCAAGGGCAAGTGCAGGCTCAGTAGGGCTCATACTCCAGACCATACTCATACCCCTCTGTTTTGCGGGCAGGGCTTCTGAGGTGACCATAAAGGGTGGTACCCATGTGGAATGGAGTCCATCGGTGGACTACATAAACGAGGTCTATCTCAGACTCCTCAAAGATTCAGGCATAGATGTAAGGATAGACAATCCTGTCAAGGGGTTTTATCCTGTGGGTGGTGGTGTGGTGGAGATAGGGGTATCACCATGCACAGAGCCATTGAGACCGATAGAAATACAGGAAAGGGGAAGACTCAAAGGGATAACCGTCCTCTCCATGACCGCCAATCTTCCTCTTTCCATTGCTCAAAGACAGTTCACAAGGGTTGTGGATCGCCTGTCATACCTTCCCATAACACCTGAAAGCAGATACATGGAGGTACCTTCCCCTGGTAGGGGTACTTTTGTATTCATACTTGCAGAGTTTGAGAATATAAGGGCTGGATTCTCTGCCCTCGGCGCACCGGGAAAGAGGGCAGAAAATGTGGCTGATGAGGCAGTGGACGGCTTTCTTGCATACTACCAGAAGAAAGGGGCTTTTGACCCCCACCTTGCAGACCAGGTGGTTCTGTGTATGGCACTATCACGTGGTGAATCCACCTTCACCACAACTGAGATAACCTCCCATCTCCTGACAAATATCAGTGTAATAGAGGGGTTTCTTCCTGTAAGATTTATGGTGGAGGAGGTGGATGGAGAGGGGAGAATACAGGTAAGGGGGATAGGCTATGAGCCTGGGTGTTGAATTCATAAAGGACTTTGCCCTTGCCTTCATTCCCTTATTTGTGGCTATGGACCCTGTCGGCATACTGCCTATCTACATGGCGATGACAAGATCGATGGGTGCAATCGAGAAGAGACATGTACTTCTCTATTCCCTCATAACCGCTTCAGCCATAACCATTGTCTTTCTCCTGGTGGGGAAGGCGGTGTTTTTGCTCCTCGGTATAACGATAGCAGACTTCCAGATAGCAGGTGGGCTGGTACTCCTTTCCATAGCCATAAGCGATATAGTGCAGACAGCAAGGGGTGTGCAGGAGCCTGTACCATCAACGGGCATAGGTATAGTGCCCATAGGTACACCCATCATAGCGGGTCCAGCAGTGCTCACAACGCTCATAATGCAGAACGACCTCTTCGGCTTCACTGTTACAGCAACAGCACTCCTTGCAAATCTTCTTCTTGTATGGATAGTCTTTACATGGTCTGATACCATAGTGAGGATACTCGGTGAGAACGGTGCAAGGGGGGTATCAAAGGTAATATCCCTGCTCCTTGCAGCGATTGCAGTCATGATGATAAGAAGGGGTATAGAGGGATTGTTCGGCTGACCCTTCTGGAGAGAAATCACAGGGAGAGGTCTTGCAGGACTTTATTCCCGGATCTATTACGAGGAAAGGATGCTCAAGGTATCGCTCTTTCTACATATTGTTGCTGCCATATTCTGGATAGGTGGGATGCTCTTTCTCACCCTTGTGGTAGCACCATTTCTGAGTACCATCGAGGACAGTGCACAGAGGTCCAGTATCTATCAGGTAGTTGGCACCAGGTACAGGTTCTGGGGATGGGTCGCCATAGTGATACTCCTCATCACAGGTCCCCTCAATCTCTATCTCATGGGCATGCCACCACATAGAGTGATGGACCCATCGTTCCTTGCCACAAACTACGGCAAGACACTTCTTGCAAAGGTGGGGCTTGTGGTGGTGATAGTGCTTACAAGCATTCTCCATGACTTCTGGCTTGGACCCAGGGCAAGGGAGTCCAGAACATACACCTTTTATGCCCGTCTGATAGGCAGATCAAACCTTGTACTTGCCCTTTTCATAGTAATACTTGCTGTATTCCTCAGGACAGGAGGTTTTTGATGGCGAAGTTCGATCCCGGAAAGATAGGTCTCCTTTTGAGTGATGAGAGATATGCAGAGACAGATCCAACGGATATACTCATAGGGGCAGGGCTCAAAAAGGGGGATGTGTTCGGTGATATAGGGTGTGGACCCGGTTTTTTCACCATACCTGCCTCGTATATAGTGGGAAGGGAAGGTATGGTCTATGCACTCGATGTGCAGGAAGAGATGCTCGAGGAACTCAGAAAAAGAAGACCACCAGAAAACGTAAGGATAGTGAGGTCTCTGGAGGATTCCATCCCCCTTGATGAGGAAACCCTCGACCTTGCGCTCCTTGCCTATGTGTTGCACGAGGTGGAAAGGGGTGATACATTCTTAAGGGAGGTAAGACGGGTACTCAGGAGTGGTGCAACCCTCGTTGTGCTCGAATGGGAGAAGATGGAGGAAGAAAAGGGACCACCCTTTGAGGAGAGGATATCAAAGGAAGATGCAAAGAGGATGCTTGAAGAGGGTGGCTTTAGAATTGTAAAATCAGAGAACCTGAATCCATCGCATTACTATATCCATACCGTGAAGGCTTGAGGTGATTTTCTCTGTTAGAAGGGATGATAATCCAGATGAAACCTTAAACCCTTATCTTTTGAAAGGGAGATGAGGGGAGGGGTTTTGCAAAAGATATTTTCCATGAAGAACAGAAAAAAGGAGGGTGGTATGGAGGTAAGGATAGGTTCAACTGTTATATCCCTTGTAAAGGGTGATATTACACAGGAGGATACGGATGCCATTGTGAATGCTGCAAACTCGAGGCTTGCTGGTGGGGGTGGGGTGGATGGTGCCATACACAGGGCAGGTGGACCTGCGATAATGGAGGAATGCCGTAAGATAGGTGGTTGTCCAACGGGAAGTGCGGTCATAACCACAGGTGGAAGGCTCAAGGCAAGATATGTAATCCATGCGGTAGGACCTGTATACAAGGATGGAAGGCACGGAGAGGCAGATCTCCTTTCTGGTGCCTACAGAAAGAGCCTTGAGATAGCCTCTCAGAAAGGACTCAAATCCATCGCCTTCCCATCCATAAGTACAGGCGCATACGGATACCCTGTGGATAAGGCATCAGAGATCGCACTTAAAACAGTTATCGATTTTGTAAAGGTGAATAAAAGACCAGGGCTTGTAAGATTCGTCCTTTTCTCTGACAGGGATTTTAAGACCTATCAGAAGACCCTGGAGAGGCTTGCGGGTATGGTAGAATCATGACTGTTTCTATAGGAATGTATCGTTTATCTTTACTTTAAACCCATTGTATCTCGCTTCTTTTTTCAGCAATTCAACAAGTCTTTTATGTCTTTTTGATTTATCCAACACGGATAGTGTGGCTCTATCTTTTGTGGTTAATTTCAGAACAGGCACTGGTTTAAACCTGTTATTATCCATAATAACCTCTTTGAGATTCGTAAAAAGGATCATCTTTATCAGACCGTCTTTTATATCTCCTGCTGATGGAAAGATCCCTTTTCCTGTATGTTTCCCCTCGATTAGATACAGTTCATCGTTATGGCGCTCTACCTCATCACATGTAAAGTAATAATAGCCACCCAGATAATTTTCTATAGTAATCTTAGCCTTTGTCCCTGCAAGATATTCTTTGGGCTGTACTGTCGCACCTGTCTCTTATACACATCTG
>WGFF01000067.1 GCA_015492355.1 Deltaproteobacteria bacterium | reverse complement strand
CCCTTAAGATAAATGGGCACATGGAGAATCAAAAGACTTATCCAGCCATCCACGAGATTATAGACCTCTCACTCTGGCACGAATTCCAGGAAGGGTTATCCGAACTCTTGAACATCACCCTTGTCCTGTGCGATAGGGACGGGAATTTCCTTGTTCCACCGAGTAAAGAGACAGAACTATGCAGGTCTGTAAAAGGTGATGCAGAGGGCAAAAAACTCTGTAATGAGTTGTATCTCAAGACCATAGTAAAGGTCATAGAGAAGGGACAGATATACATATACAAGTGTCATACCAACCAGTACATATTTGCCATTCCTGTATTTTTGAGCGGTGAGCCCCTTGTGGTAGTTGTGGGTGGTGGGGTGTATCTTTCTGGAAGCGAGATAGATGAATTTTACAGGGGCATACAGAGGTTTGGCTTTGATAGGACAAGGCTTGAGGCATTCAAAAAGAGGCTCAGAACTATCCCTCCCCGTTCCATCTTCACCATCCCCAATATAGTGGAGAACCTGGCTGTTCCGTTCATAAGGTGTCTTTACGAGAGGAACACCGCAAGGAGGTTTGTCCCTGTTGGGGACAGGTTCGGTGGCTTCCAGGCACTCGAAGAGGTGTACCGCTCCCTTGCCCCTGTGCTCGACAGGGAGGAACTCTATGAGCTCATCCTTTCCAAGTCCACCGAGCTCGTTGGTGCAGAACAGGGCTCCCTTATGATACTCGACAACGAGGACAATGCCCTTGCTGTAAAGGCTGCCAGGGGTAGAGAAAAGGACAAGGTGCGGAACATACGTGTAAGGCTCGGCGAGGGCATATCAGGTACAATAGCAAAAGAAGGTGTGCCAGTGGTGGTAAGGGATATAGAGAGTGAGTTTCCACTGCGAAAGAACCGCCCGAGATACAGGACAAAGTCCTTTATAAGCATACCCCTCAAGATAGCAACAAGGGTCATAGGGGTAATAAACATATCTGACAAGATATCTGGTGAGGTCTTTTCAGAAGAGGACCTTCAGTTGCTCCTTTCCTTTGCCAACTATGCATCCATTGCCCTTGAAAGGGGTGCCTACTACAGTATGAGTGAGGAACTGAAGATGCTCTCCATGACAGACTCTCTCACAGGGCTTTTCAACAGGAGGTATTTTAGGGAGCGCATCTTTGAAGAGGTGGAGCGTGTAAAGAGGCATGATGAGACGTTCACGGTGTTCATGATAGATATAGACAATTTTAAGGTCTTTAATGACAGGTACGGACATATTGCAGGTGATGAGGCATTGAAGGTCGTTGCAAAGGCTATAAGGAATGGTGTGCGTTCGATGGATGTGGTGGCAAGGTATGGGGGAGAGGAGTTTTCTGTGATATTACCACACACAACAAAGCAAGAGGCATTCTTTATCGCAGAGAGGATAAGGAGGAACGTAGAGGAGAGTATGAGGCAGAAGACCGGGTATCCCTTCAAGGACTATCTTACCATAAGTCTCGGTATTGCTGAATTCCCACAGGATGGCGGTACCATAGATGAACTCATAGGCAACGCAGACAGAGCCATGTACAGTGCAAAGCAGTTGGGAAAGAACAGGGTGGTAGTATATGGAGCGTGAGGTGATATTCAGCGTATGTCCTGATAACGAGTTCTTCGGAAGGGAAAGGGAGATGGAGTACATCTCCGGGAGGATCCGCAACTCCTTTAAGCCATCCTTCGGGATGTATCTCCTCGGCAGGCGGTGGATAGGCAAGACAGAGGTGCTCAGGAGGATATATCACAGGCTTTTCTGGGAGAGTTCCGAGCCAGTGCCTGTGTACTACAGGTTCAGGGATTATTACGGTACAGAGGGCTTTGCAGAGGATTATATAAAGGAGGTTGTAAAACAGTACATAGCCTTTACAAGAAGAGACCCATACATAGCAAGGGATGACATATCCCTGGACAAGCTCGAAAGGCTCGTTGTGAAGTGCGGGCTTAACAGGATAGGTGGTCTCATAGAGAGGCACAGGGAGATAAAAAAGAGCGGTGATACTATAACCGCCATCAAGAATGCGGTTTCAGTGCCACGGATACTCACACAGGGTGGACCGCCTGTGCTCCTCATACTCGATGACTTCGATCTTACCGAGAGGATAGCCCTTTACAGGGGTGGTCCGAGTATAGCAAGGGAGTTGATGGAGGGGCTTTCTGGCAAGGGTATGCTCTTTCTTGCAGGGAGTACCAGAAGGACCATCCTTGAGGACGTTGCCTTCTGTTTCCCCATGGAGGTGATGGAACTCAAGGGCTTGGATGAGGATACATCCATATCCATGATGGTGGAGATGTGCAGGGAATACGAGGTGGATTTTGATACCGAGATACATCGCTTTGCCAGTAAGAAACTCTCTGGAAACCCTATGTACATAAAGAATATCGTATGGGCTTCTCGTAGGACAGGAAGGAATCTCCTGACACTCAAGGACTTTGTTGACCTATATGTGGCTGAACTCATAGAGGGTAATATAGGCTATCTCTTTCGTTCCACCTTTGCCTTCAGGGGCATGCTGGAGCCGATGGTTTTGAATACATGCATGGATCTACCCGGTGGTGTGTCTGTTGATGAACTTGTAGAGAGGCTTCCATGTGGTCAGGAGGAACTGAAGGAAGTACTGGCAGGACTTGCAGATAGCGGGCTTGTGGAGGATGATTGCGGGATTATAAGATGGACGGGTGATGAGGTGCAGAAGGACTTTGTCTCCTATATCCATGAGACAGGCGTGAACGGCAAGACACCTGAGGAGGCGACCACATTCATAGTGTGCAGGAATCTCAAGGACGGTTTCAACTTTCAGGGTATAAGGATACATGGTAAGGTAAGGGAGGAGGTCTCTGAGCTCATAAAGGGTTTTAACGGACAGGGTGTATTTAAGATACTTTTCAACAACGGTGAATTCTCCAGAAGATACAGGGATGGAAGATTCCTTGCGGGCGAGGATGAAGAGAAGATAACACTGCCACAGATTGCAGGCTACTTCAATACATCGAGGCTTGAGATAGGTGAGAATGGTCCTCCCATAATAATAGCACACGGATTTCAGAACGACAGATACGATGCAGGCAACGAGGTTATATGGATAGTGGGTATCAAGGAGACCCTTTCAAAGGTCCATGTGGGGGATGTGGAGAACTTTATAAGGAGGTCGCACATCCTCAGGCAGAACTTCCGCCCCCTGAGGACTGTAAAGTGGATTATAGGTAGAGAGGGTTTTACGCAGGAAGCACTCGAAAGGATGGAACTTGAGGGTATATATTCCTCTGATGCAACACAGCTCGATATTATAAAAGGCATACTCAGGGACGGCAGGGAGGAGACCCTGTTTGTACCTGTCAAGGAGTTCGAGGTGGTGCTCCCATCTTCCAGAAAGGCAGAACTCGTGGCTGTGAGGGCTGTGGAGGAGATAGGTGAGGAGATGGGTTTCGATGAGGATTCGGTGGATCAGATAAAGACAGCGGTAGTAGAGGCGTGTATCAATGCCTTTGAACACAGCAGGATAAAGAGCGGGAAGGTACGTGTAAGGTTTGTCGATGGAAGGGACAGACTGGTGATATACATCCAGAACAGTGGTGTGGATTTCAGACCCTCTTTTGTGCTAAATTCTTCAGGGAGAATGAATGGCAAGGTACTGCATAAAAGGGGATGGGGAATAGAACTCATGAAGAACCTCATGGACGAGGTGAGATTCGAGGAGCTCAAGGGCGGGACAAGGATAGTAATGGTAAAATACCTCAAAAAGGGCTGATCTGTCCCTCTGGAAGAGGGGATAAGGCAGGGTGTTTTCAGGTAAGGGGTAACACAAAAAATAATAAGGAGAGGACATGAGATGAAAGGAAAGGTTAACATCAAGGAATTTAACGATCATGTTATTCTCTATCCAGACAATTATATAAACGACATAGAGGGGGACAAGCTGGATTATATGTGTGACTACCTCCTTAAAAAGGGTATAAAGAAGTTCGTAATAGACTTTTCTGGCACCGAACTTATAAACTCCATAGGCATATCCATCCTTATAGGCATAATAGAGAAGGTAAAGAGGCACAAGGGTGTTGTACTTTTCTCAGGGCTCAGGAAGGTAAATCAAAATATATTCAATATCGTAGGGCTTACCAAATATGTACCAATCTACAGAACAGAAAGAGAGGCTGTCGATGAGTTGAGAGGAAATAGTGTAGCCATGAAGTAAAAGAGGGGTTTTTAAAAACTATTCATCAAGGAGGTAGCACCTGATGTCTAAAGTCGAGCCTACCTTGGAAAGATTGATATTCAATCTTAACACCCTTGCAGAGCTCGGTGAAGAGATAACCTCTCCCAAAGCCTTCCCAAGGATTATCAAGTCCTCCCTCTACATGGTGATGGGTTCATTCCTGGCATCCAAGGGTGCTATATTCCGTTACGATCAGGCAAAGAGGATAATCTATCCCATTGCCTCCAAGGGATTTGGAGATATAAAGGAACTTACCATAAAACTGAGCGAAGAGGTGGTAAAGGAGTTTGTAAGGTCCAACAACCCTGTAAAGATGATAGACAACGAACAGGCTGTAAAGATGCTCGGTCCAGCCAGGGCAGAGCTTGAAAAACTGGGTACCAGGGTGATTGCCCCCCTCGTTGTCAAGGATGAACTGCTCGGCTTCATAACCATAAACGAGAAATTCTCAAAGGATGAGTACACAAACTATGACTATCAGCTCCTTTCCATAATGGCTCAGCACATAGCCTTCAGTATCTACAACCACTCCCTTCTCCTGAAGCTCGTACATAAGTACAATGAGAACAGGCGCCTCTACGATGAGCTCAGGTGCAGTTACTACGATACCATCCATGCCTTTGCCGCAGCCATAGATGCCAAGGATGCCTATACAAAGGGACATTCCCACAGGGTTTCAGCCTACTGTGCAGCCATGGCAAGGGAGATGGGATGGTCAGAGGATGAGATAGAAGGGATAAGGATAGCAGGCTTGCTCCACGATATAGGAAAGATTGCCATAGACAAATCCATAATCAACAAGGCAAGCCCCCTTACGAAGAACGAATGCAGGGAACTCAACTCCCATCCTGTCATAGGCTATGAGATACTCTCCAAGATAAAATTCCCCTGGAACGGTATACCGAGGGTTACACGCAGTCATCACGAAAGGCTCGATGGTAACGGCTATCCCGATAGACTGAAGAAGGACGATATACCGATGGGTGCAAGGATAATGGCACTTGCAGACGCCTTCGATGCAATGACAACTGATAGACCTTACAGACCGAGGCTTTCGTTCGTTGAGGCGGTAGAGGAGGTGAAGGAGAATTTCGGAAGACAGTTCGATCCACATGTGGTGAGGTGGTTTTTCTCGGTGATACGTAAGGAGATACTCGGTGATGTGGAGCATCCATCCATAATCCCATTGCTCCAAGAACGGCTCGACAGGGTAACAATAAACAGGATACTTAAGGATATCCCCTGATCTCTTTTCCTTGACCGGGAAAGACGGTGTTTGATAGAATTTAAAGATTAACAGAAAGATTGCAACAGGGGTGTGATCGTCTTCACTGTATCGCTTTCAATATATACTACTGGAAAGGAGAGGATTCACAAGGGAAGTGAAAAAACTCTGGAAGGTAAATCCTGCAGATACAAGGCTACAGGAGGTACTTTCAAGGGAACTGAACATCCTGCCTCTTACAGCCCAGTTGCTCATAAACAGGGGCATTGTCGAAAGCGATAAGGCTTTTTCATTCCTCAGACCCCACCTTACAGACCTTTACGATCCCTTTTGTATGAAGGATATGGAAAAGGCGGTAGACCGTCTTATAATGGCGCTCAAAGCCAGAGAAAGGATAGCCATATACGGTGATTACGATGTGGATGGCACTACCGCAACTGCGATGCTGTATCTTTTCTTCAGAGAACTGGGTGCCAGTGTATCTTATTACATACCAGATAGACTCAGGGAGGGATACGGGCTAAATGAACCTGCGATAGAGGGGCTCTGGAGGGATGGTGTCAGGGTAATCATAACCGTTGACTGCGGTATATCCGACCACAGGGAGGTCAGGTTTGCACAGGCAAAGGGAATAGATGTTATAGTTACAGACCACCATGAGGTGCCACCTGAACTACCCTGTGCATTTGCTATTCTGAATCCAAAGCAAAGGGGATGTGCCTTTCCGTTCAAGGGTCTTTCTGGAGCTGGTGTTGCCTTCAATCTGGCAATGGCGCTGAGGGCAGGGCTGAGAAGGATAGGATGGTTTACAAGGGGAGAACCGAATCTGAAGAGATACCTTGACCTTGTCTGTATAGGTACGGTGGCTGATATGGTACCGCTGGTGGATGAGAACAGGGTGCTTGTAAGTTACGGTCTCAGGGAACTGGAGAGATCAAATAGACCCGGTATCGTCTCTCTCAAGGAGGTCTCTGGACTCGGAAGGGGAAGGGTGGATACATACAATATTGCCTTTCAGATCGCACCGAGGATAAATGCCGCAGGGAGGCTCAAGAAGGCTCTGAAGGCACTGAGGCTTCTCATAACGGATAACAAAGAAGAGGCAGAACTCCTTGCAAAGGAACTCGATAGCGACAACTCAACAAGACAGGCAATCGAAGAGCGGATCTTCAGGGAGGCGATCCAGATGGTCAAAGAGGAGGACAGGGCACAGAAGGGTGTGGTGTTGTTCTCAGAGGGATGGCATCCCGGTGTCATAGGAATAGTTGCGTCCAGGATGGTGGAACATCTGTCAAGACCATGTGTACTCATAGCCATTGATGGTGATACAGCAAAGGGTTCTGTAAGGGGTGTGAGGAATTTCAACGTCATAGAGGGGTTGAGGGCATGTGATGAATATCTTTCAAGATACGGCGGACACTACTCCGCAGCAGGGCTTACCCTTGCGGTGGAAAGGCTCGAGGGTTTTAAGGATGCATTCATAAGGTATGCCAACACCACACTCACTGATAGGGACCTTATGCCAGAGATAGTGCTCGATGCTATAGTATCACTGGATGAGCTGAGCCCGAGGATGGTCTCTGAGATAGAGATGTTATCGCCCTTTGGGTGTGCCAATGAGGAGCCTGTACTCGGGCTAAGGGATGCCCATATACTGAATACAGAGATAGTCGGACAGAGGCACCTGAGATTGGTTGTGAAACACAACGGCTGTGCAAAGAGTGGCATAGGCTTTGGCCTTGCTGACCTCCATCCTGTAAGGGGTGAGTTCAATATTGCATTCTATCCGTATATGGATGACTGGCAGGGTATGAAAAACCTGAGGCTCAAGATAAGGGACATACAGCCGTCAGGGTTTGTAAATTCCTGAAGAAAGATTTAAATCTCGTGGTTTTTGGAGAGCATTTCAAAACTAAACTCTTGACATAATGGTTAAAAAAAAATATAGTACCATTTTTATGAAAATCAGGTAAAAGGGGG
>WGFF01000066.1 GCA_015492355.1 Deltaproteobacteria bacterium | reverse complement strand
GAAAACTTTAGATTAAAAGTTTTGGGGAAGGGAGTTTGAGGGAAACCCCTTTTACAAAAGGGGTTTCCCTCAGGGGAGATATCATCTTTCTTTCAGGAGGAATGTGTAGATGAGAGTTTTAAGAAGGGTTTTTGTCCTCTTTACTCTGGTATTCCTGGTATCCGGCGGTGCCTTCTCTGCTGAAAGGGATATAACAAGGACCGTCCTTGAGAACGGTCTTACGGTCATACTTGAGGAGGACCACTCCTCACCTGTAGTTGCCATCCAGATGTGGGTAAGGGTGGGCAGTGCGGATGAGAAGGACGATGAGGCAGGTATAGCCCATGTGTTCGAGCACATGCTCTTCAAGGGTACGAAAAAGAGGGCAATGGGTGAGATAGCAAAGGAGGTGGAATCACAGGGAGGCAGTATAAATGCCTACACATCCTATGACAACACGGTATATCACATAGTACTTCCAAGCAGATACATAGATACAGGGCTCGATATAATAAGCGATGCCATACAGAACTCTGTATTCGACCCGGTGGAACTGAAAAAGGAGCTCGAGGTTGTGCTCGAAGAGATAAGGATGAACGAAGACAGACCTGGAAGAAAGCTCTACAAGACCCTTCTTTCCAAAGCCTTTTCTGTACATCCCTATGGAAGGCCCGTGATAGGTTTCAGGGAGACTGTAAAGGGTTTTACAAGGGATAAGATAGTCGAATTCTTCAGGAAGTGGTACATCCCCAACAACATGACCCTTGTTGTGGTGGGCGATATAGACAGGGAAAAGACCCTACGGATGATAAAAGCCCTGTTCCGTGATTTCAAGGGAGCGGACGACCCTCACCTCCCCCGTCCAAAGGAGCCGCCACAGCATGGGCTCAGAACAACGATTACAAGGGAGCACATTGTGGAGACCCACATGGGTGTTGCGTTCCACATACCTGAGCTCAGGCATCCTGATACATATGCAATAGATGTACTTGCAAAGATACTCGGTCAGGGTGAGACATCCAGGCTATACAAGAAGTTGAAGATAGAAAAGGAGCTCGTCCACGGGATCTCAGCCTATGCAATGACGCCGAAGGAACCAGGGGTGTTCTTCATAACCTCGACCCTCAAGGCGAACAAAGTGAAGGACACACTTGCGGGGATAGTAGAGGAGATAAAGAGGCTTGGGCACGAAGGTCCGAGCCCCCAGGAGCTCGAACTTGCAAAGGTAGGACTCGAAAGTTCGTTTATCTATTCCCGTGAGACCATGCAGGGCAAGGCAGACCAGCTCGGATACTACGAGACAATAGCAGGAGACCTTGCCTTCGAGGAGAAGTACATAGAAGGTATAAGGGCTGTGAGTGCAGAGGATGTGAAGGATGTGATAGAGAGGTATCTCACGGAGGAGAATATGACGGTCTCTGTAATACTCCCTAAGGATGAGACAGCCCTTTCTGAGGACGATATAGTCACGGTCGTAAGTACTGCCTTTGACCGGGCGACAGAGGCATTCCTTGCGGAGGAGGAGAAAAAGGAGGATATAAGCAAGATAAGGCTCGAAAACGGCATAACCCTTATCGTAAAGGAGGTACATTCCAATCCAACCGTTGCCTTTTATGCGACCTTTCCCGGTGGGCTGAGGATGGAGACAGAGAAGACCAATGGGCTTGGCAACTTTGTTGCAGGGATGCTCACAAGGGGCACAAAGAAGAGGACACGGGAGGAACTCGCAAGGGAGATGGAGGAGATGGCAGGTGGTGTTGGTGGTTTTTCAGGCTGGAATTCAACAGGGGTGTCAGGGAAGTTTCTCTCCAGGTTCTTTGACAGGGGGCTTGAGATGCTTGCAGATGTGCTAATGAATCCCACATTTCCGAAAGAGGAGATAGAAAGGCTCAGGAAGGATATACTCGCAGGCATAAAGAGACAGGAGGACTACCTTCCTGGCTATACGTTCAAGCTCCTGTACAGAAAACTCTTCAAGAGACATCCCTATGGTATGCCTGTCATGGGCACTGAAGATAGTGTCTCTGCCTTCAGCCGTGACGATCTTGTGGAGTACTACAGAAGGATATTCACGCCCCAGAGGATGGTACTCAGTGTGGTCGGTGACGTTAGTACCGAATACGTTGTAGAACGTGTAAAGGAGGTCTTCAGGGATTTTAAGGGCAGTGGCACTACCCTCCCCTCTCCACCCATAGACGAGGGACCCACTGGCATAGAGCATACAGGAGAGGTAAAGGATAAGGCACAGACGAACATAGGCATAGGTTTTATCGGTCCTACCCTCAAGGACAGGGACAGATACGCCCTGAGTGTGCTCACAGAGATCCTGTCAGGACAGGGTGGAAGACTCTTTGTGGAACTGAGGGACAAAAAGAGCCTTGCCTACTCTGTGAGTGCCTTCTCAAGGATGGGTATGGACCCTGGCGTGTTCGCTGTGTATATCGGTACTGCACCTGAAAAGAAGGAGACGGCAATAGAGGAGATATTGAAGGAGCTCGAAAGGCTCACCAAAGAAAAGGTATCAGAGGACGAACTCAGGCGGGCAAAGAGATCACTTGTGGGTAACTACGAGATAGGTCTCCAGAGTGTATCCGCACAGGCATCCGATCTTGCCAACAGTGAGCTCTATGGTCTTGGATACGACCACTTCAGGAGATACCCTGGGCTTATAGAATCGGTTACAGCTGAGGATGTGCTCCATGTTGCCAGAAAATACATAACCCTCGATAGATACGTGATATCCATAGTGGGTCCTGAGTAGAGACCGTCCATCGGTAGAGTGGGGTACTTGCTTCAGGCTGGTCTACCCCCACCATGGAGCCGCAGGTACTGTCTGGGTATGAAGGTACTAAGCCCGGGGCTTTTGGGCGGGGTCCTGCTCCATGCCCTCTGTGAGGTTCTATATCCCTGCCACTGTATCAATGAGTCTACCTATTCTTTTATCTATCTCCGTTGTATCCTTGTTCTTCTTCCTGTATATGAGTTGTGCGTCCGAGAACCTCTCTATGGCATCCACGAAGGCACCTTCCTTTTCCAGCTCCTCTGCCTTCTTGAGGTATTTCAGCTCCGGGTTCTGGAATATCTTTTTAAGCTCGCCACCTATCTGCTGTATGGCTCTGTTCTGTGCAAGCCTCATTATCTCAAGGTCTGAAGGCAATTCCGCTATCTTCATGGGTACCTTAAAATCCCCCACATCCACACCCTCTGTGGACTCGCCTGTTGCCTCCTCTTTTATCTCTGCAAAGCTTGTATGGAGGAGTTTTCCCTTTATGTCCACTATCCTGTAGCTCACGCTTACGAGTCCCACCTTCTTGAAGAATACGACACGATATTTTATGTCCTCGTACACTGGCTCCTGGATGTATCTTTCCGGTGCAGGCGGTACCTCCTCGCCCATTTTCTCTGCCTTCTCCTTCTCTGCAAGCCACTCCTCGTATTCAGGGTTCTTTACCTTCTTCACCCCTATCCTTGCCCTTACGGTCTTGTATGTCTCGTGCTGGCTATGTTCTACCTTGTATTCGTGCACATCACCGAAAAGCAGATAATCTGCCCCGAGGAGCTGGAGGAAGTTCTCCCTTTCCTTCTCGCTCTCGTTCATGCGTCCTGCAAGTTTCACCTCGTATTCCTTAAGGAGTGTTTCTATTGCCTCCCTTTCGACCACCTTGATGTCAGGTGTTATGTTCTTGTAGAGGAAGATGGTAATGTTCGATGAGAATATCTTGCCTGATTCAGGATTATGGGCAGGGCTTTTGAAGGGTATTACAGCAAGCCCCTTTATAGCCCTCTGTGCAACCTTCTCTTCGAGCTCTCTCAATCGCTTCTTGCCATCAGGATAGTTGGGATCGAGTTCGACCACCATATGGAGGAACTGATACGCCAGTCCATAGTTACCCTTTTCTTCCTCCTTCTTTGCCCTTCCTGACAGTTCATCGAGGTATTTGTTTATAGCCCTTGTGGGCACAGTGATGGATGCCCTCTTTGCCACTGGTACATCTGCAAGGAACTCCATCGCCTTCTTGAGAAAGATATACGCCTTGTAGGGTTGCGCCATCTCTGCAAGCCCTATACCCTTCTGGAAGAAGGTCTGTACACCCTTTGTCCTGGTCCTTAGTATCTTCTGGTCTACACCTTCACTATCAGGGTAGGTGCGTGCTATATGGTAGAGCATCAATGCCCTGTCAAAATCCTCCCTCTGGATGGCATCGTCTGCCTCCTTGAGATAATAGGAAAGGGAGTCCTTCTTTTCTGCCTCCTTGAGCCTCTCTGCAAGCCCCTTGTATCCTGGGTTGAGTGCCTTTATATCCCTGAGTATCCTGTGTGCCTCCCTCCAGTTCTCCTCACCAGCAAACCTCTCTGCATCCTTGAGAAGTGCCTCGGATATCCTTTCAAGATGGGAGGTTCTTATCTTCCCTACCTCCCTGTCCAGCGCCTCTGCATCAGTCAGTATCTCTATCGCCTTCTTAAGATCCTTTTTCTCTATCAGTTCCTCTGCCTTTGCTATGAGTGCCTTTACATGCCCCCTGGTCTTCTTGTCTTCCTCCTGAATCCTCCTGGCAATCGAGTCTGCTTCTTGTGCAAACCCGAAGGTCTTAAGCCTTTCTGCCTCCTTCATAAGGGAAGGGATGTCTGCAACAGGAAGGTAGTCACCTATTCTTTTCTTTTCGATGGTCGAGTTTATTCCATCGAGTATGGCATTTCCTATCTTGACCCTTATCTCCTCTTTCTTTGTACATGCCTCACTTTCGGGTCTCTCCTCGCATAACCCGGTAAGTTTCGTATAGGCGCCCTCAAGGTCTCCATTCTGTATCAGGAGTTCTGCCTCCTTGAGTCCCTTTGTGAACTGGGTCGCACACGCCTGGATAAGTATCAGGATAATTGCTACAGGTATAAATCTCATACCCCTCTACCTCCGGAGGTTAGTTGAATATGATTCTATCAAAAATACCATGGAAGGGAAGCATTTTTACAAGGTCCGCCAGAATGCCCTGTTGTGTGCTGGGATGGATGGCGGATCTCGTAAGGTTTTTATCCCCTCAGCCTGACACTATACCCGTAACCTTGAAGTTGAAGTCATAGTTGAGTATATCCGACCAGTCTATACCCTTTGTGGTCGAGCGGGTATCATCCACTGAACCATACTGGTTTCCAGGGGTGTAGAACCAGTTTACTATGGCATCCCTGGAGTGCCTGAGGATTATCCAGTATTTCCCTGGCTTGAGGACTGGTCTCTCCTCTGTGTCTCTCGAAAAGACAAAATCGAACCACTTGTAGCCGGGATGGTATTTTATGCTGTCGAGGCTCAGGGGATAACTCCTTATACCCATCACACCGGGTCTTCCATCCCTGTCCTCTACCACATCTATCCACAGGCTTCCAAACCTGCCCCCGAACCTGTGCATGGCAAGGGATATAGTCTCTATCTCAATGGTCTGACCCACTGTGAATGCCTGGGCATAGGTGTACCTGGAGGTCACGTACTCTGCTGTCTCCTTATCAAAGGTTTTTTGTCCCCCACCTTCCCCACTCACATAGAAGTTCATAAGGGAAGGAAAGTCCATATTCCCGAAGATAACCCTCTTTCCCTTTTCAAGAGGGGTGGGCTTTTTTTCCGGTGCCTTCTCAGGCTCTACTACAGGCGGTTTTATCCCCGTGGTAGTCATTATGTAGTTGGATGGACCTGGAAGGGTATCGACAAGGGTGAGTTCTATTGTGTCCTTTCTGTAATCCGCTGATATCTCCTCGTTAAAGGGTGGGAGCACAGGTGAGGCACGCCATGTATCGTTTATGTCAGTGGAGTCGATACCCACTGTCTGCTTGATATGTCGTGGACTTACGAAGAGATGGCTCTGCTGTACATCATAGGGTATCCAGCCGATGTCAGGATACCACACCTCTATCCATGCGTGTCCACCCTGCCCTATGCTCTGGAGCAGTGCACCCCTTTTGAGTGGTACCTTCCACTGCCTGCCGAGGGATATACCACCCACTATCCTTGCGGGTATGCCAGATGCCCTGAGGAGGGCGATAGAGAGATGGGAGAAGTTCTGGCAGTTTCCATGCCCGGTTCTGAGTGTCCACAGGGCATCGTACCTCGGTACAGGGGTCTTGTACTTTATATTGTCCACGACCCAGTTGAGTATACCCATGACAGCGGTCTGCTCCGATGTTGCAGAAGAGGTCAGCTCCCTTGAGAGCCTCACTATCTCTGGAGAATCCACCTGTACAAGCTTGCTCCCCCTGAGAAAGACCCTCTCCTTTTCAGGTATGCGGGTTATATCCAGTGGAAAGGGTGCGGAACTCCTCATTTCCTTTAGATTAATCGTTAAGTTTGCAGTATAAGTCTCTTTAACTGTTACCATTTCTTTTGGATTCTTCCATGTGATTATTGTGAAGGTATTGCCGAATCTGTCCCTTTCTTTTCTTATTGCATGGGGTTTTGGGCTATAGGTGAGGGTGTAGTCAGAAAGCGTCTGTGAGAGTGCACGTGTTGAGTACTCCCCTGGATTGGCAAACCTGAAAGAG
>WGFF01000065.1 GCA_015492355.1 Deltaproteobacteria bacterium | reverse complement strand
GGGATATTTCGTCTATGAATCTCGAAGGTATCTGGTATCTCGACTCACCAAAAAGGGTACGCACCCTTGCGGAGAAGAAGATAAGCCTTTTCATTGCCCTGGTCATGCCCACATAGCATAGCCTTCTCTCCTCCTCCACACCGTCAACAGAACCGGTACTCCTTGAGTGTGGGAAGAGCCCCTCCTCCATACCCACCATGAACACACAGGGGAACTCCAGCCCCTTTGCCATGTGTATGGTCATGAGGGTGAGTCTGTCTGTAAGGGGTTTATAGATATCTATATCACTTATGAGGGCAACGTGATTGAGAAACTCTGTGATATCCGTACCGGGATTGGTCGCTTCAAAATCCGCTATGGCAGAGATGAGCTCATGGATGTTCTCTATCCTCTCGAAAGCCTCCTCTGTGCCCTCCTCTTCGAGCATACCCATGTACCCTGAATCCTCAAGGAGTCTCAACGTGAGCTCATGGAGGCTCAAGCCCTCCCTGTTCTTCCTGAATCCATCGAGTGCACACAGGAGTTCGCCTGCACGGGTGTTTTTGAGTATGCCCCTTTCAAGGGCTATCCTGAGGGCATCGAGTATGTCAACACCGTGCTCCCGTGCCAGGAGCTTTATCTTCTCGAATCCCACCTTGCCTATACCCCTGGGAGGGGTGTTGACTATCCTCTGGAGACTCAAAACATCCCCTGGATTGGCTATGACCCTGAGATAAGAGAGGGCATCCTTTATCTCCTTCCTGTCATAGAACCTTATCCCACCAACGATGGTATATGGTATGCCCTCCCTTATAAAACACTCCTCAAAGACCCTCGACTGGGCATTGGTCCTGTAGAATATGGCAAAGTCTCCGTACCTTAAGGTGGGGTCCTCTTCCATGAGCCTCCTTATCCATTCCACTACCCTTTCTGCCTCGTCGTGCTCGTCATCGCACTGCTCGTATACACAGGGCTCACCCTGGTGGTTTTCCGTCCATAGTGCCTTTTCGAGCCTCTTTGTGTTTTTCTGGATGACCGAGTTGGCTGCAGAGAGTATCATCCTTGTGGAACGGTAGTTTCGCTCCAGCCTCAGCACAGTTGCATCGGGATAGTCCTGTTCAAACTCGAGTATGTTCCTTATATCCGCACCCCTCCATGCATAGATGGACTGGTCAGGGTCTCCCACAACGCACAGGTTCCTGTGTACACGGGCAAGGAGGTCTGTCAGTATGTACTGTGCCCTGTTGGTATCCTGATACTCGTCAACGAGTATATGGTGGAATCTCTGCTGATACTCAACGAGTATGTGCGGGTTTTCTCTAAAAAGCCTTATGGGCTCGCATATAAGGTCGCCGAAGTCGAGTGCACCCATCTCCCTGAGTCTCCTCTGGTAGAGGGAATATACCCTTGAGACCACCTCTGTGATACTGTCGTTGTGCCTGAAGGGATATTCCCCGGGGGATATGTTCTCGTTCTTTGCACGGTTTATCCTATACAGCACTGCCCTGGGTGAGACAAAGCGGTCATCAATGGAGAGTTCCTTCATGCAGGTCTTTACAAGGAGGAGCTGGTCATCCTCGTCGTATATGGTAAGGCTACTGGAAAAGCCGGCAGAAGGGGCACTGTACTTGAGTATCCTCAGCCCTGTGGAATGGAATGTGCCGAGCCAGACCCTCCTGGCTCTCTCCTTTATGAGCGATTCCAGGCGGGTGCGCATCTCCTGGGCTGCCTTGTTGGTGAAGGTTACAGCGAGGATGTTCTCAGGGGATACACCCCTTTCGGTTACAAGATAGGCGATCCTCGTTGTGAGTACCCTGGTCTTACCGCTTCCAGCACCAGCCAGTACAAGGAGTGGTCCTTCCTCAAAGGTTACAGCCTTCAGTTGTTCTGGATTGAGTGTCTTGAGAAATTCCATGGCTCCGAGTAACCAAATCCTGTGGAAAACCGTTCTTAGAGTGGTTCTTCTGTGCCAGCATACGGGCTATCCACGAACCCCTCCGGGTGGATCCTTCCATTTGGGGCTATCCCCAAGGGTACAACAAATTTACCCCAAAACGGGTCTTCAGGCAATCTATTTTTGGTAATGGGTCATCAAATCGGACCTGAATTTTTTATTGCGGGGAAAACCCTCCGGGCTATCGCCCTTTTTTGGTAAAAAAGTGTTTTCCCTCACAATCAGACAGGTCCGAAAAGGATACCCATTACCTTTCATCAAGCAAAGGGTGGTCTTTGTGATGTCCTTTTCAGCGGATGTTCTCGAAGGGAGGGGAGAAGATTTTTGGGGTTTTACGGAGGATTTTCTTGGAATTTCTGGCGTTACTTTTCCTTAAAGTTTTCCACCGCTACTCCGATATACAGAGGTGATGGGGATATCTTACCAGTCCTCCTTTTCTCCATGGTTTTGCTATCTAACAAGGTCAGTGGTGTGGTATGTTCGCTATTATCGGAATAGTCATTGTCTTTGGCTCCATCATAGGTGGTTATCTCTTTGAGGAAGGCAACCTGCATGTACTCTTTCAGCCTGCAGAGTTCATCATCATAGGTGGTGCTGCCCTTGGCTCCCTTGTGCTTATCTGTCCGCCGAAGCTCCTTATAAAGGTGCTCAAGTCTATACCGATGATTCTCAAGGGTAACAGCTTTACAAAGGAGAGCTATCTCTCTCTTTTGAGTCTACTGTACGAGATATTCTCAAAGATAAAGAAAGAAGGGCTCCTTGCCATTGAGAAGGATATCGAGGCACCTGACAAGAGTCCTATCTTCAAGCGATACCCTGATATACTCAAAAACCACCATGCCATAAGTTTTTTGTGCGACAACCTCAGGGTATTCGTGATAGGTGTAAAACCCATGGATATGGAAGAGATGATGGAGATAGAGATGGAGGCACACCATCAGGAATCCCACCTGCCTCCGGCGGTAATAACAAAGGTTGCAGACTCCCTTCCTGGTTTTGGAATAGTTGCAGCGGTGCTCGGTGTGGTCATAACAATGGGCAAGATGAGCGAGCCCCCCGAGGTTATTGGGCACAGTATAGCAGCAGCCCTTGTGGGTACATTCCTCGGAATACTTCTGTGTTATGGTCTGTTCGGACCGATCGGCAACAACCTTGAACACAGGGCAAGGGAGGAGTCGAAGTACCTTGAGGCGATAAAGGTGGCGATCCTTTCCTTTGCCAAGGACCTTCCCCCACAGATGGCTGTCGAAGCGGCAAGGAAGGTTCTGTTCAGCGATACAAAGCCATCGTTCAAGGAGCTTGAGGACAGGATACGCAAGAAGAAAGGTTAGGCTATGAGTAAGGACTCTCAGCCCATTATCATCAAAAAGAAGATAAAAAAGGGCGAACACGGTCACCACGGGGGTGCATGGAAGGTCGCCTATGCGGATTTCATCACAGCCCTCATGGCACTCTTCCTTGTGCTGTGGCTTGTTGCCATGCTCTCCATAGAGACGAGAAATGCAGTGGCTCAGTACTTCAGAAGCTACACCATATTCAAGGGTATGGAGGCAGGCGGTGGAAAGGGTGTATCCATCATGATGGGTAACCCTGTGAAACTGGAGAAGGAATCTGGCGATGTAAAGATGCCAGCGGGTATAAGCGATAAGCTCTCCTTTGAACTCGGTAAGACCATCAAATCGAGACTCTACGATCTTAAGGATCAGATACTCATATTCACAACCACAGACGGTGTGAGGCTGGAGATAGTGGATAAGGAAGGGCGCCCCATGTTCGAGAAGGGCAGGGCAAGGCTCCTCAACACGGGTCAAGAAGTACTCAGGGTGATTGCCCAGGCACTCAAGGACATGCCCTATACCATAACCATAGAGGGACATACGGACAGTACCCAGTTCTCACGGGACAAGGATTACACAAACTGGGAACTCGCAGCAGACAGGGCGAACGCAGCAAGGAGAGAACTCATAAAGAACGGACTCGACCCGAAGAGGATAACAAAGGTTACGAGCTTTGCAGATGTGGTATCCCTCAATCCAAGGGATCCCTATGACCCTATTAACAGAAGGGTAAGCATACTCATAGAAAAGAATAGGCTCGTTCAGGATTCCCCCTCAGAAGGCTTGTTTTAGCCTTCTGCCTCACCCTTACGCCCATCCCTTACCCGGAGTCCCGGTCCAACCCCCCTCCAGACGGAGGGGGGACCCGCCCTTTTTGTATAGTAATGGCTCATCAAATCGGACCTGAAGTATGGAGATATTGAGGGCTAAGTTGTTGTGG
>WGFF01000064.1 GCA_015492355.1 Deltaproteobacteria bacterium | reverse complement strand
GGGTTTTGGAAGGGAGTGGGTTTACAAAGGCTTTATGCCGGGGCAACCACAAGTAATTGCACAAAAAGGGGGAATGATGTATAATATTATCACAATTGTAACCACCTTGTTTATACTGATTTCAGCAGGAGGTTGCGGAAATTACACGATACGATACATCAATCCCAATGCCAACTTCTCGTACATAAAGAAGGTTGCTGTTCTGCCATTCAACAATCTGAGTGATGACAAATTTGCTGGTGAGCGTGTAAGAAGTATACTCATGGTTGAGTTGATGTCCAGGCATGTATTCGATGTGATAGAGCAGGGTGAGGTTACAAGGGTACTTAACATGATCTTCAGGGAAGAGGGTTTTGAGGAAGGAAGGGCGATACAGGTCGACAAAAAGACACTCAACCTCATTGGCGAGCGTCTCGGTGTGCAGGCAGTAATACTCGGGAGTGTGGATGAGTACGGTGGCAGTAGATACGGGGGAGGGAGTGTGGTCTCCATATCTTTGAGGATGCTCGATGCGAGCTCTGGCATAGTGCTGTGGCAGGCAAATACGGTAGAGACAGGCACCAACGTATGGAGAAAGATTATTGGACTGGAGGAGGTGGACAGGAGTATACTTACAAGGAATGCTATAAAGAAACTGCTTAACACATTGTTATAAAAAGCCTTGAAGGGGGGCTGGAGAAGAGAGGCTGAGTAAACTAACCTGATAATTTATGAAGGGTTTATGCTGTACAGGATGGACATACACAAGGGGATACCCTCTGATGGGCAGAAGGAAGAACCGGTGATAATGATCAACTCTTCCATAAAGGATATCTACGTATACCTGCGAAGGACGGTCCTTTGCCTTTCTGTTTTTCTCTTCATAGGTCTCGTTCTTGTTCCTCCCCGTATCATATCAGCCACCACTGATGAGGGACTTTCTTTCAGGGACAAGCCACTTATTATCAAGAAGATAGCCTTCCTACCCCTCGACAATCTGAGTGCCAACCCGAGGGCAGGAAAGGTGGTAACAGAGGCTATCAAGGGCAAACTGAGGGAGAAGGGATGGTTGTTCATCGCAGATGATAGAGAGGTTGAGAGATTCCTTGCCAAAAGGAGGATACGCTACACAGGTGCCATAACAAGGGTGGTAGCAAGGGAGATGGGAAAGGTACTCGGTGTGGATGCTGTGATGGTCGGCTCCATAAACCTCTTTTCCGAGAAGAAGGACGATGTTGTCCTCGGTGTAACAGTAAGGCTTGTAAGCACACTGGATGGCAGTATACTCTGGAGTGACAACCTCTCCTACACAGGACGCGACTTCGAGGGCATACTCGGGCTCGGTATTATAAAGAATATGGATACCCTTGCCTCTGTGCTGGCGGAAAATCTCATGGGCAGTGTGCCTGTAAACTACTTCGTTGAGGGGAAGGGATTGAGTCCCTTCGAGATAGAGTGGATGAACACAGCCCCGAGCGTGGGTAAGGGCGGGGAGAAGATACGTGTGGTGATAAAGGTACTGTCCATCACTGAAGAGCCTGAAAGGATAAAGGTGGTGTTGGGCGATAAAGAAACATTCCTTTCGAGGGACGAGGGCAACGTCTATGAGGGATTCATAGAGGCACCTGAGGAGGAAGGGCTGTATACGGTGGATGTAATAGCCTTCGATCGTACGACCAAGCCATATACCTTCAGCGCAGTGGGAGAGATACGGGTCGATACCACCCCACCTGATGTAACCGTTACACTCAACCGTGATGTCTTTGCACCGAGGAAAAAGGGATTTGTAACCTTTATCCCGAGGCTGAACAACTACGATGATGTGGATGAATGGACCATCGAGATACTGAACGAACAGGGCAAGGTGGTAAGGAGTGATAAGGGGTATGGCAAGCTCCCCAGGGGGCTTATATGGAAGGGCGAGAGCAATTCATTCCATATCATGGGTGATGGCGAGTACACCTACAGATTCAGGGTGAAGGACCTGGCAGGCAACGAGACCACCGTTACCGGTAAGGTAAAGATAAAGAATAAGCCTCCCGACATAAAGGTAAACATAGAGGTGGACGAGAATAAGATTATCTTCATCCTCGACAAGGATAAAGAGGAGAAGATAGAGTCATGGAAGTTTTCCCTCCTCAACAAAAAGGGTAAGGTCATCAGGGCTATGGAGGGTAAGGGTGAGCTGCCACCGAGAGTGGAGATCGATATGGATGAGGGTTTTGATATAAACAAGATGGCCTTTTCAATCACCGCAACCGATGTTGCGGGGAATCCCTTTACTCTGAGAAAGTCAATTCCCTCTGTCCTTTTCAAAAAGACCCCCTTTGCAAGGTTGAAGAAGAAAAACCAGTTTGTTGAGGACTTTTAACTGTGGGGAGACGGATATTTTTTCCCATAGGACTGCACACCTTGCCGTTAATCATACTGTTCCTGTTGATTCCTCTGCCCTGGGAGCGCATCCTGAGCAGTGACAGTATTGATGATACGTGCAGAAACTGCCATGCAGGGGAGAAGGCAAAGGAGCTGGGGCTCGTTGACATATATTCCAGGATTGAGACCTTCAGGTATCCCCATCAACCCGTAGAGGATAAGTGTGCATTCTGTCACATAAAGAGGGGTTTTAGAAGGGACCGCAAATGGGAGATTACAACGACAGAGGGATATAAGGAATTTGTATTCTCCCTTGTGGGTCTCTCCGGAAACAGGAAATACAGCATGGAGCTCAGGCTTAACGACATCTACGGCAATGAGGCTTCACCCGTGCGGGTACAGTTCACACCCACTGAGGTAGACCTGTCGGTCAAGAACGACAACAAGGGACCGGTTATAAGGAACGTCAAAACGGAGGAGATAAGACAGGCTATATTCCTTGAGGCTGTAATCGGATGGTCAACCGATGAACCATCCAGCGCGGTTGTTGAGTATGGTACCACAGAGAAATACGGTGAAAGGGTGTCCAAAGAGGAGGTCTTCTCCAAGCGTCACAGGATAAGGCTTACAGGGCTCAAGGCTGGACAGACATATCACTACAGGATAACCTCAAGGGATATATTCGGGAACACGAGCGTCTCTGAAGACTTTATCATAGATACATCAGAACCAGTGAGGGCGAGCAGGAGGACGAGAATCATAGACAGGATACCCCCTGAGATAAGGGAGGTGAATCTCTTTAAGGTGAATGGCACGGATGATGTGTATCTCCTGGTGAGGGCAGATGAGCCTGTCAAGGCACATCTCACCATACATGAGCCATCGGAGATGGACTACCACGGCTTCGGTTTTCTGCCGACCAGGGTATCCACTATCAACGTATGTATAAAATGTCATCCCCAGGGTATATCCCATCCTGTGGGGATACGGAGCAGAAAAGCTGGCATAAGGGTTCCCCCAAACCTTCCAACCATAGAAGGTGGTATGCTAACCTGTGTGACCTGCCACAACCCCCACGGCGGGAATAGGCGATACTTTACAAGACTTGAAAGTGCTAAAGAACTATGTGTCGCCTGCCATAAAGAAGGACCTTTTTAACTTAAGGGCAATAACCGGTTGGATTTGGTATGAAAAGATGTTATTTAAATGTGAATGTTCTGCTCCTCTGTATCGATGGATAGGGGACCGGAGAGGAATCTGTCAGGGAAACAATGCTTGAAGAGACCATGGACCATGTACTCAAAAAAACCTGCTATCTGGCGATACTTTCCTGTGTACTTGCCAGCTGTAGTGTGCTCTCTCCACCCCCTCCACCGAAGGTGGATGTGCTGAAGACAGAAAAGGTCAGGAGGGTTGCCATATTCCCCTTCTCAAACATAAGTGGAAGAAGGGATGCAGGACAGATAGTGACGGATATATTTGTCTCTGAACTCTTCAAAACAGGCAGG
>WGFF01000063.1 GCA_015492355.1 Deltaproteobacteria bacterium | reverse complement strand
CCCTTTCCCAAAAAACTTTAGATTAAAAGTTTTGGGGAAGGGAGTTTGAGGGAAACCCCTTTTACAAAAGGGGTTTCCCTCAGGATACAGGCAAATCTTAGTCCGAAAAAGATACCCATTACCCAGGGGGGTGCAACCCCCTGAAGCAAGCAACGAAGTTGCTTTTATAAAAAGATATCTACCCCAGTAAATCTTTGGGGGTTTCAGGGGGTGTAACCCCCTGAAGTAACCAACGAATGCCATGCTTGTTGAGCTCACCATAAGGGACTTTGCCATAATAGACAATCTTTCCATAGGTTTCGGTCCAGGGTTGAATGTCTTTACAGGTGAGACAGGTGCGGGCAAGAGCATAATCATAGATGCCCTGTCATTGATACTGGGCGACAGGGCGACCAGTGATGTCATACGCACATCCAGGGATGAGGCATATATCGAGGCACTCTTCGATACAGCGGATTGCAGGCACATCAAGGACTTACTTGAGGGGGCTGGGCTTGAATATTCGGATACACTCGTCATAAAGAGGGTCATACAGAGAAACGGCAGGAACAGGATATACATAAACGGAAGCCTTGCAACCCTCGTGACCCTCTCTGAGGTGGGAAGGCACCTTGTGGATATCTACGGGCAGAGCGAGCACCAGTCCCTTACAAGACCGGATGAGCATGTGGAGGTGCTCGATGGGTTCGGGGGACTGGGTAGTCTCAGAAGGGAGATGAGCAGTGCCTACAGGGAGTGGCTTTCATTGAAGCGCAGGCTCGATGATCTCCTTCAGGGTGAGAAGAAGTCAGCCCAGTATATCGAGCTCCTCAACTTTCAGGCAGAGGAGATAGAAAGGAGCAGGCTCAGGATAGGCGAGGACGAGGAACTCGAAAAGGAGAGGAACATACTCAGGAACACAGAGAGGATATTCGAGGCAACGAGCAGGGCAGAGGGTGTGATATACTCGGATACTGGCTCTGTTACAGAGAGGCTCGGCTCTATGGTGAGAGACCTCAGGGAGATTGCAGACCTGGATGAGGGGCTCAAAAAGGCGGTGGAGAGACTGGAGGGCACTCTCTATGAGCTCGAGGACCTTGCAGGCTTTTTCAGGGACTATGCAGGAAGGATGGAGTTCGATGCAGGGAGGCTCGATGAGATCGAGGCAAGGCTCGATGAGATAGGAAAACTCAAGCGAAAGTACGGCTCGACCATAGAGGAGATACTCAGGAAGAAGGAGGATATAGAGAGAGAACTCCAGGGTATAGAGACCCACGAAGAAAGGGTGCGTGAACTGAGGGAGAAGGAAGGGCTCGCAAGGAACAGAGCACTCAAGATCGCAGGAAGACTCGCAGAGGAGAGAAGAAAGGTATCACGCAGGCTCAAGGAGAGGATGGAGGCAGAGCTGAAAGACCTGGGGATGGGTGGAACGGTCTTCGAGGTCGTATTCGATGAGGAAAGGGATAGCCCGTCCCATCTCGGTGAGAAGGGCTACGACAGGGTGAGTTTTCACATCTCTCCGAACCCGGGCGAGGGTCTAAAACCCCTTTCACGCATCGCCTCAGGCGGGGAACTTTCGAGGATTATGCTTGCCATGAAGGGCATAAGCGCTGTTGGAAGGGTGCCCACCGTTGTATTCGATGAGGTGGATAGCGGTATAGGGGGGAGTATGGGTGCGGTGGTTGGAAGGAAACTCAAGAAGATATCCCGTACAAGCCAGGTAATATGTATAACACACCTTCCGCAGATTGCGGTATTTGCAGACAGACACTACCATGTATCCAAGTATGCAACCCCAGAGGGCAGGACAGTAAGCAGGGTTGTGGAACTCAAGGGTGAGCAGAGGGTAGAGGATATATCGAGGATGCTCGGTGGGACACACATAACCGATACCACGAAGAGACATGCCCGTGAACTCCTAAGGACTGCAAAAGGGGATTGAAAGATACAGGGTAGTGTGATAACCATAAATGAGGAGGCGTCTTGATAAGGAAAGCCCTTGTGAGCGATGCGAGGACCATATACGACCTTGTGGAATCCTTTGCAAGAAGGGGTGTGCTCCTCCATCGTTCACTCTCTGAGATATACGACAATATAAGAGATTTCTTCGTGTACGAGGAAGATGGGAGGATCGTTGGCACATGCGCACTCCATGTATGCTGGGAGGATATGGGTGAGATAAGGTCCCTTGCGGTGAGCGAAGGGGTTGCAGGCAGGGGGGTGGGAAGGAGGCTTGTTGAGGCATGTCTTGAGGAGGCAAGGAGTTTAGGGCTTAAAAAGGTATTTGCCCTCACCTACAAGACATCCTTTTTCGAGAGGATGAATTTCAGGTCCATTGACAAGGAGGTACTCCCGCAGAAGATATGGGGGGATTGCATAAGGTGTGTGAAGTTTCCAAACTGTGATGAGAATGCAGTGCTCAAGGAGCTGTAAAGGGGCTCAGGGGTACAGGGTGCAACCCCCTGAAGCAAGCAACGCAGTTGCTTTTATGAAAAAGATATCTACCTCAGTAAATCTTTGGGGGTATCAGGGGGTGTAACCCCCTGAAGCAAGCAACAGTGATAGATAGAGTTTTACAGGGGTCTTTGCATCTACTGGAGAGGATTATGGAGGAAGAGACGATAGATATTCTAAAGGGACTGCTCTCTGGCAGGGTGGATTCTTATGAGATATTCCTTTCCTCCTCACAGGGGCTTGTCGTTGAGGCAAAGGATGGCAGGATAGATACCTTCAAGGTGTGGTCCAACAGTGGTGTGGGGCTGAGGGTCATACGGAAGAACAGGATGGGACACGGCTTTTCAAGCGTTCTTACCTCCTCTGCCCTCGAAGGACTTGTGGAGGGTGTCATAAAAGGGGCTGAAGGTGTGAGTGAGGACTTATCTCTCGGCTTTCCTTCCGTGAAGATACAGGAAAAACTACCAGAGGGGCTCTTCGATCCAGAGGTACGAACCACACCTGAGGAGAGGAAGATAGAGATTGCCCTCCAGATAGAGGCACATGCAAGAGGGCTGGATAAGAGGATTACCAGGATAAGGAAGGCAGGATACACAGAGAAAGTACTTACAACGAGGCTTGTGAACTCCAATGGTGTGGATGGGGTATACAGGGCGAGTTTCTGCACAGGGAGTGTACTTGCAGTGGGTGAGGAGGACGGGGACTCGCAGATGGGTTTTGAGATGGAGCAGTCCCACAGTATAAAGGACATAGACCCAGAAAGGATAGGCACAGGTGCTGCAAGGAGGGCACTGGGGATGCTCGGGGCAAGGAGGATATCCACGGTGAGGTGTCCTGCTGTACTCGAGAATATGGTGGTGTGCGACCTTCTGGGTACTATTTCGAGGTCCTTCCTGGGTGACAATATACTCAAGGGTAAATCCATGCTTGCAGGGAAGAGGGGCAAAAGGGTTGTATCCAGTGCCATCAACCTGTGGGACGATGGTCTCCTGCCCGGTGGATGGGCTACATCTGTGTTCGATGGCGAGGGGGTGCCAAGGAGGAGGACACCTCTTGTAAGGGAGGGTGTGGTAGAGGGGTATCTTTATGATACATACTGGGGTAGGAGAAGCGGGGAGGACTCAACGGGCAATGCCATAAGGTCTGGCTACAGGACATTCCCTGCGGTGGGTATATCTAACTTTTATATAGAGAAGGGTGAGAAAGACCTCGAAGGTCTTGTTGAGGATATGGGTAAAGGGCTTATTATAACGGAATTCCTTGGTGCACACACAATAAACCCTGTAACAGGGGAGTTCTCCCTCGGTGCCTCTGGCTACTGGGTTGAGGGTGGAAGGAGGGTTTTTCCTGTGCGTGGTGTTGCTGTGTCAGGGAATCTGCTCGATCTGTTCTCAGGGGTCGAGTCCGTTGGATGCGACCTGAGGTTTGTAGGACCTGTGGGTGCACCGAGTCTTCTCCTTGGCAGTATGGAAGTGAGCGGGGTGTGATGAAAAAGGAGAGCTACGAAAGGGTAAAGACACTCCTTTCAAACAACTCCCTCCTCCAGGGACTGGAGGACTTTTACCTCGATGACCTCCTCAAGGTGAGCGAGGTCAGGACGTGGAGTAAGGGGAGTCAGATTATATGCGAGGGCGATGTGGGGGATGCGGTGTATTTTCTCCTCTCTGGCAAGGCAAAGGTTTGTCTCTATGGAGAGGGTGGGCGTGAGATAGTGCTTTCCATACTCGAAGAGGGTGATATGTTCGGGGAGATGGCAATACTCGATGACAAACCGAGGTCTGCAAATGTGGAGGCAACGAAGGATGTGGAATGCCTCTATGTTAGTAAGGATGCCTTCCTTAACTACCTCGGTACCCATCACAAGGTGTATATAAGGTTTCTCGGCTATCTTACAGCAAGGCTCAGGGAGGCTACAAGAAAGATAGGGGGGCTTGCCCTTCTCGATGTATGTGGGAGGATAGCCCATACCTTCATGGGCATGGTAAAGGAAGAAGGGACGGCCAGCACCCAGAGGGTGGTTGCCATAGAGAGACCCACCCATGAGGAGATAGCAGCCATGATAGGCTCTTCAAGGGAGGTGGTGAGCAGGGCTCTCAAGAAGATGTCTCAGGAGGGCTACATAAAGATAGAAAAGGATAGAATACTCCTCTATCTATCATAATCGTGACCTTTGTCACAGAAAGACCACTCCATAATCCTTTAACGTAATTCCATGAGGATCAATAAGGTCTTGACAAAAGTGGTTCTTTATGCTATGGAAGAATGCGTATCTTCGGAGCAGGGTTAAGAGAGGTATTTTGGGGTCTCCATCCTGGAGATGATATAAAGGGTCCGTTTTTAGGTATTCTCTGTTTTTTTGTCTTGTTTACGTCTTCTTTTTTGCTGGTAGGGTTTCTTCCTGACCACTTCTTTTCAGGGGAGGGCTTCATTGAAGAGGCGTTACTTAACAATCCTCATCATACCTCATGATTCTTCCGGTATAAGGCAGTTAAAGATACCAGCAAGGCTCATCAGATTCTTCACCGCATTCCTCGTTGTTTTTATCCTTGGCATCTCGTTCATTGTGTACGACTACGGCAACATGCGTCTCCAGGTCACCACGCTCAATGACCTTAAAAAGGAGAATACAGCCCAGAAGATAGAGCTCCAGAACTTTTCTGCAAAGATAAAGGATCTTGAATCACAGGTAGCAAGGCTCAAGCTCTTTGACAAAAAACTCCGCATCATTGCAAACCTTGAGAAGCCCGGGCAGTCGGATGATGTGCTCGGCATGGGTGGTGCATCTCTCGACGAAGTGGACCCCCTCTCACTCGATTCAAAGCGGGAACAGCTGGTCCACAAGATGCGTCTCAATCTTGAGCAGTTGAAGACAGAGGTGGAGGAGCAGGAGAAGAGTTTTGCGGAGCTCCACGGGTATCTGCTCAAGCAGTCCTCCCTTCTTGCATCTACACCATCCATCTGGCCCACACGCGGATGGGTTACATCGCGGTACGGAAAGAGGATATCACCCTTTACAGGACTCCCGCAGATGCACAGGGGTATTGATATAGCAAACCGTGTAGGTACACCCATAATCGCCCCTGGTGATGGAGTGGTCATAAAGGTGAGCAGGGACAGATATCTGGGAAAGATGCTGATAATAGACCATGGCTACGGCATCAGGACTACCTACGGGCATCTTTCCGAGATATTCGTGAAGGTGGGACAGAAGGTAAAGAGGGGGGACAAGATAGCAGCAATGGGTAACACCGGCAGGTCCACAGGTCCTCATCTCCACTATGAGGTCGCTGTAAACGGAGTGAGCGTAAACCCCACAAGATATATCCTCAACTGACCACTGGAAAGGCTCCCTTAGAGTCCTGCCAGAATAACCCGCCCTTTCCTGTGGGTGGAAGGTTTGTCATGTTATATAGGTCACGCAAGGAGAGCCCTGTCCTCGATAAATGGCAGGGCTTTTTTATTGGTAATTATAAATGATTTGCCACCAAAGGAGGGGCACCCCTTGAAACCCCCAAAAGCCCCTGTCCTGTTGGAGATTAACCTGAACCCGGCTTTCAAAGGGTAGAGCCACCCCTATTTTTACGAGACCTGCCATTCATCCCCACCCACAGGGTGGGGCATCCTGGCAGACCTCGTGAATATTGGTCTATGTCTGTTATTATATCTAAACTCCATCTCTTTCATATAAAGAGGAAACTTCTCCCTGGAGATGCCATGAAACTTGATAAGACGTTCCTTCGCAAAACTCCAAAAACCTTCTACCCCATTGATATACACTTTGCCCCTCGCAAAGTATCTCTTGTGGTCTATCTTTACATGACGGTATCCACAGAACATCAATGCATCATAGCACTGGTACCTGTCTGTATATACTGTACTCCCTCGCCTTACGGTCTTTATCGTAAGGTTCATTATGGTGTCTGTCGTAACCTTCTTGAGTACCTCGACCTTAACAACTCCATTACGCTCAAGTATGCCAAAAACAGGGATTTTTCCAGCCGCTCCTCTCCCACGTTTACCTTTTCTTTTACCCCCAAAGTAGGCCTCGTCCATCTCTATCTCTCCACAGAGAAGCTCCTCTGCTTCGCTACTATGGGCTACTATGACCTTACTGATGATATTGACAGCTTTAAGGACTGTTGGATAACTGAGTCCTACTTGTTGAGCAATCTTTCTTGCAGAGAGCTCGAATTCAAAGAGTTTTATGATCCAGAGCCAGTCTCTGTAGGAGATATTGAGTTTATTAATCCATCTACTGGTGAAGTCAGGAAACTCGTAACCACAGTCTCTACATCTGTACCTGGAACGTCTGATTCTGCAAACTTTCCGTGCTTTACAAGCTATACAGAGGTGGAGGTAATTTTTCCAACATGCTTTTACGAAAAATCATTTTGTAGATTTCTCAGATTTTACAATAACTTCAAATGATTTTATGTCCATACCACCATCCTATTATGGTGGCAAATCTTCTACAATCACCAAAATATATCTCCAGGGTATGTCTATGGAACATAAAAAATATAGCATAAAGCTTGGGTATCTTGTATTGATGTGGTACGGGCTGGCATTTGGAAATATTTTTGTAATAGCCGTGCTTGTTATTTATCCAATAGATATTTTTGTAAAAAAGAACCCGATTGGATTTGGTGAATCTATATT
>WGFF01000062.1 GCA_015492355.1 Deltaproteobacteria bacterium | reverse complement strand
GGTATTATCTCTGGCACACCCCCTGCGAGTTTCACCATCTGTGGATAGGAGACCCAGTACGGCGATGGTATGAGTACTTCGTCCCCTGGATCGAGTATCGCCTGACATAGATTGTAGAACGAATGCTTGCCACCGCAGGAGATGAGTATCTCCTCCTGGGAATAAGAGATATTGTTGTCCTTTTTGAACTTTTCTATAATAGCCTCTTTGAGCTCCGGTATACCGCCCACTGGTGTATACTTTGTATACCCCAGTTTCATCGCCTTGGCAGCTGCCCTTTTTATATGCTCAGGGGTATCAAAATCGGGCTCGCCAGAGCCCAGCTCCACAATATCACGCCCCTCCCCTCTGAGCTCCTTTACCCTCGATGAAAGGGCAAGGGTTGCGGATTCCTCAATTCCATCGAGTCTCTTTGCCAGTGCTATCATGGCTGATCACTCCCTGTGTGATTTTTGTTTTTCAGGTGGTGTATCCTGTCAGACCCTGCACCACATCACAGGTGAAAACCCCTCTCGGGCAGGTCCCTGCCAAGCCCTCTACCCTGTAAGGATAGGCACATCCCGGACCCAGTGCCCGAAAAGGTATTATAAAATCTTTTCCACAGGGTTTCAAAGGAATAGCCCCCTCAAGCCCACAGAGCCCCTCGATTTGCCCGACTCTAAAAAAGCCAGCCCCTCTGGTGTGGTACGTAAAATAAGGTCTCATCCCCAACCATCCCCAGAGACCTCGGGTTTAATCCTCTGAGGGAGGTTGAGCCCTTGGTGGAGGATAGGGATGATTAAGACCACTTACACATCAGCCCTTGACCTTGACTTCCTGAACTTCTCCTTCAGTCTCCTTGCCACACCAGGGGTGACGAATGCCCTGAGGTCTCCGCCGAGCATTGCTATCTCCTTTACAAACCTTGAACTTATGGGGGCATAGTTCTCAGCGGTCATCATGAAGACCGTCTCTATCTGCGGGTCGAGCTTTCTGTTCGTGAGTGCCATCTGGAATTCGTGTTCAAAGTCAGATACCACCCTCAGTCCCCTGAGTATGGTCTTTGTCTTCTTCTTCTTGAGATAGTCCACAAGCAGACAGTTGAAACTCTCGACCTTCACGTTACTGTACTTTTTTATTTCCCCCTTTATCATCTCCACCCTTTCCTCCACACTGAAAAGGGTCCGCTTGGTTGTACTCTCTGCCACTGCAATAATCAGCCCATCAAAGAGCTTGAGCCCCCTTGCGATTACATCCAGATGCCCCCTTGTTATGGGGTCGAACGTCCCAGGGTATACAGCGATATGCCTTGCCATATCTCACCTCGCCTCGAAAAAGTATACAGCTGTATCACCGTATGTCCTCTCATCCACAAGGCTGAATCCTTCAGGATGGAGGTCTTTCTGGCTCTTTCTGGGAAGTTCCACAACGACCATACCATCTGGTTCCACAACCGTGTGTCCGCTCAGTGCCCTGAGTGTCTTCTCTGCAAGGTCTGTCCTGTAGGGCGGGTCTATGAATACGAGGTTGAAGGTCTCCCTTCTTCCAGAAAGGAGATCGATCGCGGATACTGCATCCCTCTTTATGACCCTTGCCCTCTCTTCCAGACCGCATATCTTGAGGTTCTTTCTTATGAGTGATACAGCTGTGGAACCCTTATCAACGAACACCGCCTTGCCAGCACCCCTGCTCAATGCCTCTATCCCCATGGCCCCTGTACCCGCAAAGAGATCGAGAACCCTTGTCTCCTCACTGATAGTGTGTTTGAGTATGTTGAATATCGCCTCTCTTACACGGTCTGATGTGGGTCTTATGGAGAGCCCCCTGAAGGAGGCAAGCCTTCTGCCCCTGCATCTACCCCCTACAACCCTCATCATCCAGTGCTTCCCATGACCTTTACCGATATGAGCCTGTTCCTCGGACCATCAAACTCTGAAAAGTATATCGCCTGCCACTGTCCGAGGGCAACCCTTCCCTTTGTTACAGGTACTATGGTGGTATTGCCCACAAGGAGGGATTTTATATGGGCATGGGCATTGCGTCCATACTCGCCCTTGTTGTGCCTGAACGTGGGTTTGTCGGGTACGAGCTCGTTCATAAGGTCGTGGAAATCCCTCTCCAGGTCTCTGTCCGAGTTGTTGAGATGTATGGCTGCGGTGGTGTGCCCTGTAAAGACCACTGCTATGCCTTCCTGGATACCGCTCTCGCTGACGATTGCCTCCACCTGGTCTGTGATATTTATCTCCTCTGCCTTCTCTGTTGTTGTAAGCCTTATCGCACTTGTAAATACCTTCATCAAAGGACTCTCCTTTTGTTAAGAAAGATTTTCATGCAAGATCGGGAAGCACCTCGCCCGCCCTGCCCGAAAACCTCACATCCATCATGTATGAAAGGGGTGTCTCATCTGTGTTCACCTCTACAAGGAAGGCACCTGCCCTCTTAGCCATGCCAGCAAAGGATGCAGCAGGCTGGACAACCCCTGATGTACCTGCAACGAGGAAAAAATCCGATCTTTCGATCCGCTCGATACACTCAGAAAGCACATCCCCTGGTATCGCCTCACCAAACCATACAACATCGGGCCTCTGCAACCCCCCGCATACACATCTCGGAAGGAGTTTTAAGGGTACCTCTCTGTTCTCCACCACCTTTCCGCACTCGGTACATCTGAGACGCCAGATGTTACCATGGAGTTCCAGTACATCTTTACTTCCTGCGAGTGTGTGGAGTCCATCCACGTTCTGTGTTATTAGTGTGAGGTTTTTATGCCTTGTGCCCATCTGGGCAATAGCGATATGCGAGGGATTGGGCTTTACCTGACTTATCCTCTGCCTCCTCCAGTCGTACCACTCCCACACAAGCAGAGGATCCCTTGCAAAAGCCCCTGGTGTGGCGAGCTCCTCCGCTCTAAAATTCCTCCATAGCCCGTCCTCTCCCCTGAACGTGGGTACCCCGCTCTCCGCAGACACACCAGCCCCTGTAAGAACCACGGGGTTCCTTGAGGAATAAAGCCTATCCCTTACCTCATCGTATCTTCCTTCCATACCCCTTACCCCCGGTCATCAGACCATAAACCTTCCACCCTTGATGATACCGTTGTTTATGGCATCCACTATTATCTTCTTTGCAGTCTCCACCTCATCCTCTTCCACCGCTATCATCTTTACAGATGCACCTTCCAGACCAAGGGTATGAATATCGCTGTAGATACGTTTTACAACACAGGCTATGTTGTGGTCCTCAAGGAGGTTCTCTAAAATGTTCACATCCACATCATCATAAAGGGAGTATACATCGACAAACTTGATTCTTGTCGCCATAAGTTTTTGAGTATATTGAAAAGTTCACCCTTTGTCAACCCGTGTGAAAAAACCACCCTCCATCCCCACAGATTTGAACATAAACACCCTGTGAACAGAAGTATCTTCTATCTCTCCAGGCCAAGCCCCCGGTCTATGAGACCAGTAATCAATGACCCTTAAATTGTGTTTTGAAGAAGGTAGACCTGCCAAAAAACCTTTTGAACATCCTGGCTCTTTCTGTTAATGTAGATTACAGAGGAGATTACCGTATGCCCCTTATCTGGAGCGGACGGTAATTATCTCAAAAAACAGTATTGAAAAACCAGATTTCCCCTTGGATGACCTTCTGTTCATGAAAGAGGCACTCAGGGAAGCCATGAAGGCGGAGAGGCTGGGAGAGGTGCCTGTTGGTGCGGTTGTGGTGCACGAAGGCAGGATAATCGCACGTGGCTACAACAAAAGGGAATCCATGAACGACCCCACAGCCCATGCAGAGATAATAGCCATAAAGAAGGCCTCCCGCAGGCTCAAAAACTGGCGTCTCTCCGGTACAACCCTTTATGTGACCCTTGAGCCATGCCTTATGTGTATGGGGGCTATTCTACAGGCAAGGATACCGCGGCTTGTATTTGCCTCCTTCGACCCCAAGGCAGGTGCCTGTGGTTCACTTTATGACCTATCGCAGGACAGGAGACTTAATCACAGGATAGAGGTATGTTCTGGAATATGTGATGACGAGGCTGGAAGACTCCTCAGGGAGTTTTTCGTCAAGGTGAGAACCACAAAAGAGGGTGAGGCTTCCTGTCCACAGGGCGGGGCATTCTGGCAGACCTCGTAAAGAGATGATGATATAAAGTAGATTCACGATGGGATATCTTAATAAATCTCTAAACCATGCACGATATAATCCATGGGAGGGCTTTATGAAGAGGCTTTCTTTGCTTTTTTTGTGTGTCTTTCTCTTTACGGGTGTCTATCTTGAGGCTTCTGAAAAGGGCGGGCTTACTCAATGGCTCAAGTCCATCGCGTCCAAATTCGAGAGGATAGAGAAGAAAAAGGCAGGCACAGGCAAGGAGACGAGTGTTGCAGGGGTCAAGGGTGCACCTGAGGTAGAGGAGGATAATCTTTACTGGAAAGGGACAGAGGAGTCCATAACAGACGAGGAGATGAGGCTATTCAAAAAGGCAGTGGCATACATGGAGGACAATGACTACGTCC
>WGFF01000061.1 GCA_015492355.1 Deltaproteobacteria bacterium | reverse complement strand
GTAAAAGGGGTTTCCCTCAAACTCCCTTCCCCAAAACTTTTAATCTAAGGTTTTCTGGGAAAGGGAGGTGGGGAAAATACCTTTTTACCAGAAAAGGGCGATAGCCCGGAGGGTTTTCCCCTCAACAACTTAGTCCTCAATATCTACATGATTCAGGTCCGATTTGATGACCCATTACCATACTAAAAGAGTTACGCTGGTGAAAAACCGGGGGTTTCAGGGGGAAATCCCCCTGAAGAAATGAAACCCGGTCTCTTGCTGGCAGGGATTTTTTACTCCATCTGAAAGGCATCTCTGTTTCCTGTTCAAGGGGCTTTGCCCCTTTGAAACCGCACGAAAAGAATGCCTCACCAGGGGTTTCAGGGGGTGAGGTCCTCTTAAGCAAGGTGAAGCCCTATACAGGGGGCTTCACACACCGGTTGATTTTCATGATATTGAATTCTTCGAGGAAAGACCTCTTTACGTGTTCTTCCAGAACGCCCGATTATATGGGCGGATGAATGGTGGGTTAGTAAAAAACACAAGAGGGGCTAAGCCCTCTGGTTATGGTTTTTGGGGATGACCTTCTTAAGATGTAAGGCACGTTCCTGCGGGCTGGAGGCTTTATGAAAGGTCTTTCTTCAGGCTTCAAGGAGTACAGGGTTTGGTCTTCTGGGAAAGGGGTAAAAAGGGGAAGATTCCTTTATAGTTAGCAGAAGGGGGTCTTGCCCCTGGTACAAAAAACTCCAGGAGGTAAGGCGTCATGAGGATAGCACAGGTCTCACCACTTTATGAAAGTGTACCTCCGAGATACTATGGTGGAACAGAAAGGGTTGTATCATATCTTACAGAGGAACTCGTAAGACAGGGGCACGATGTTACCCTCTTTGCCAGCGGGGATTCTGTTACCAGGGCAAAACTCATCCCACCGTGCAGGAGGTCGCTCCGTCTGGACAAACGGTGCTGGGACCATCTCGTACATCATGTAATCATGCTGGAGAAGGTCTTCAGCATGGCTGACAGGTTCGATATCATACATTTTCACCTCGATTATCTCCATTTTCCCTTTTGCAGGAGGTATCCTGTTCCTTCGATTACAACGCTCCATGGAAGGCTCGATATACCTGATCTGGTGCCCCTGTTCAAGGAGTTTCCTGAGATACCGGTGGTTTCCATATCCCATGCCCAGCGTATCCCCCTCAGATGGCTCAACTGGCAGGGTACCGTATATCATGGTCTTCCAGGGGACCTCTTTACCTTCAGGGAGAAGCCGGGTAAATACCTCGCCTTCATAGGGCGTATATCCCCTGAAAAACGTGTGGACAGAGCCATAAGGATAGCCAGACGGGCAGGAATGGAACTTAAGATAGCAGCCAAGGTAGACCCTGCGGACAGACACTACTACGAAGAAGTGATAAAACCCATGCTCAAGGGACCTTACATAGACTTCATCGGCGAGATAGGGGAACATGAAAAGGATGAGTTCCTCGGCAATGCCTATGCACTCATATTCCTCATAGATTGGCCCGAGCCCTTCGGGCTCGTGATGATAGAGGCAATGGCATGTGGTACACCCATTGTAGCCTACAGGAGGGGGTCTGTACCTGAGATCATTGACGACGGTGTAACCGGGTTTGTAGTGGAGAGTATGGATGAGGCACTCAAGGCAGTGGAGAATATCTCCTCCATAAGCAGACGCAGATGCAGGGAGGTCTTTGAGAAGAGGTTTACTGCAGAAAGGATGGCACAGGACTATCTATCCATCTATAGAAGGATAATCAAGGCAAGAGAGGATACCCTTGAGATCAAGAAGGCTGTTCCATGAACGATGTCATACGCATAAAGGACAAGTTTTACATCCTCTCAACCTCATCGAGAATAGACGACCGTACAAGGGTACTGAAACAGGGAGAGACCTTTGCTGTTTTCGACAGGTTCGGAGACATACAGGTTGTGGGTACAGGCGAGCAGGGTATATATCACGAGGGTACAAGGTTTCTCTCCTATCTTGAACTCCGTCTTGGCAAGAACCGCCCGCTCCTTTTGAGCTCCACCGTGAAGGAGGAGAACGACCTCCTCACAGCAGACCTTACGAACCCTGATATCTCCTCAAAGGGAAGGCAGGTTTTTAAACGTGGCACCCTCCACATCTTCCGCTCCAAGTTCCTCTGGCAGGGTATATGCTATGAAAGGCTCAAGCTCCTGAATTACGGCACCTCTCCCATACACATACCCCTTTCCATCCATTTTGATAGTGACTTCTTCGATATATTCGAGGTCAGGGGGATAAAACGCAAACGGAGGGGAAGGAATCTGGGAAGGTCGGTCAAGGATGATATGGTCATAATATCGTACAAGGGGCTTGATGGTGTGATAAGGCGTACGCGGATAGAGTTCTCTCCAAAACCAGACCGTATAAGTTCCTCCTCTGCCACGTTCAGGATAAACCTGAAGCCCAGAGAGACCTCTGTGATTTACATGAAGATATCCTGCTGTATAGGCAATGTATTCAGCCATGGTATAACCTACGACCATGCATCAATGGAGGCAAAGAAGGCACTGGATGGGATAAGCTCGGGGTTCTGCGAGGTACATACATCCAATGAGCAGTTCAACGACTGGGTCAACCGCTCGCTTGCAGACCTCCATATGATGATTACAGATACACCGTACGGTATATATCCCTACGGTGGTGTTCCGTGGTTCAGCACAGCATTTGGAAGAGATGGCATCATAACCGCCCTCGAATGCCTGTGGGTAAACCCTGAGATTGCAAGGGGTGTTTTGAGCTTTCTTTCCTCCACACAGGCAAAGGAGGTGGACAACGAAAGGGATGCAGAACCAGGAAAGATACTCCATGAGATACGTAACGGAGAGATGGCAGCCCTTGGAGAGGTACCCTTTGGCAGATACTACGGCAGTGTGGATGCCACCCCTCTTTTCGTGATACTTGCTGGTGCCTACTACAGACGCACAGGTGATAGGGAATTCATAGAAGCCATCTGGCCCAATATCGAGCTCGCCCTCAGGTGGATAGATGAATACGGGGATGTAGATGGGGATGGCTTTGTCGAATACATGCGACATACACCTGAGGGGCTTATAAACCAGGGCTGGAAGGACTCCCATGACTCTGTCTTTCATAGGGATGGAAGTCTTGTTGAAGGTCCTGTTGCACTGTGTGAGGTACAGGGTTATGTGTACGCAGCAAAACGCCTTGCAGGAGACCTTGCGAGGATGCTCGGAAAGTACGAACTTGCAGAGAGGCTCTTCTCGCAGGCGGACACACTGAAAAGGAGGTTCCACGAGGCGTTCTGGTGTGAGGAACTATCAACATACGCCCTTGCCCTCGATGGCAGGAAGAGACAGTGCAAGGTAAAGACCTCGAACGCAGGACACGCACTCTTTGCAGGCATAGCGGACAGGATACATGCGGAACGTATAGCAGGCACACTCCTTTCTGAGGAGTCCTTTTCAGGATGGGGTGTGCGCACCCTTGCGGATACAGAGATGCGTTACAATCCCATGTCATACCATAATGGGTCTGTCTGGCCACATGACAACGCCATCATTGCCTTTGGATTCTCACTCTACGGGTTCAAGGAACATGCACTGAGATTGATGGACGGGCTTTTTGAGGCGAGCATGTTTATGGACCTTAACAGACTGCCTGAACTCTTCTGCGGGTTCGTCCGCCGGCACGGAGAGGGACCGACACCCTATCCTGTAGCATGTTCTCCACAGTCCTGGGCAAGTGGTTCTGTGTTTATGTTCCTTCAGGCATCGCTTGGGCTCTCGTTCAGGGGAGGGGAACCAAGGGTGTATTTCTCATACCCTGCACTGCCGAGCTTCGTACAGGAGGTGTATATCAAGAGACTCAGGGTAGGTAAGGGTAACGTCGATCTCCTCATAAGGAGATATCTCAAGGATGTGGTGGTAAACGTGCTCAGAAGGGAGGGTGAGGTGGAAATCATAGTGCAGAAGTGAGTCCTCCATGCGGTTGGATAAAAAGCCCTTATAGAGTACTTCAGGGGATAACCCCTCTGAACCCATGTTCACCCAGGAAAGGATTTTTTAAGGTAATGGGTATCTTTTTCGGACTTGTCTGTATCCTGAGGGAAACCCCTTTTACAAAAGGGGTTT
>WGFF01000060.1 GCA_015492355.1 Deltaproteobacteria bacterium | reverse complement strand
TAATAATGCAGGACAATGTGGAGAAGGGTTGCATATCTACTTTTTTTTATCCTTCTCCCCCTCAGGGTATACGGGGGGGTGGATGACAGGCCCTATTTTACCGATGTGGGGCAGTTCAATTATGCCATGTTTCTTATGAAGGATGGCGATTACAGTTCTGCCTCAAGGGAGTTTGCAAGGCTCATCGAGCACTTTCCCATAAGTAAGTACCTGCCTGAGGCACAGTACCGTATGGCAGAGGCATATCTTCTTTCGGGCAGATATCACGATGCCGTGGATGAGTTCAGGCGTTTTGTGAGGAATTTTGGGGAAAGCCCCCTTGCAGAGAAGGCAAGAGCCAGGATAAGGGAGGCTGAAAGGATGCTCAAAAGAGAAAATGCAGGCGTATACATGCCTGCTGAATCGTACATGAAGGATGGTACACATGAGAGGGGTATGAGGGCGGTGCAGATAACATACTTTGACTGGAAGACCTATGATGATATGGAGAGGGATTTCAGGAGGCTCAAGGAGGCAGGTGTGGATACGGTCATATTGAGGGTCTTTCAGAACAGGGGAGACAGGGTCTATCCCTTTGTTGTCCCTAAGAGTGATGTGGGGGTCTATTTCAACACCACCCATGCACCTGTTGTATCGGATATACTCGCAAGGGCAGTGGAGCTTGCACACAGAAACGGGCTTGAGCTCTTTGCATGGATGACCACCAGGCATGCAGACTACGGGCTTGAGCACAGGGATGACCTTGCCTGCAAGGGCTATGACCTTGAGGAGAAAAGGATAACGAGGTGCAGGGGACTCGATATGTTCAACGAGGAGGTCATAGACCATCTCGAGGCTCTCTACAGGGACCTTGCGGTCTACGACATCGACGGTATCCTCTTTCAGGACGACCTTGTATTGAGGCACAACGAGGGATTTGGAAGGTTTGCGGACAGTGCCTTCAGAAGGGAGAGGGGGGTGAGGCTTGAGCCAGAGTCCCTTTACATACGTGATAGTGATGCCACCGTTGCTCACTATACGCCCCTTTTCTGGGAATGGGCGACCTGGAAGAACAGACATCTTCTCATGGTCGCAGAGAGGCTGAAAAGGGTGGTAAGGGAGAGGAATCCAGATGTGAAGTTCGCCATAAACCTTATGTACGAGAGTGTGACCAATCCGCCCTTCGGGCTTGCCTGGTTGTCACAGGATATAGAGGAGGCTGTAAGGAGGGGTTTTGACTACTATTCCATAATGGCGTACCACAGACAGATGGAAGAGGAGCTGAACAAAGACCCTGAAGAGATAAGGGACCTGATAGAGAGGATGGTAAAAGAGGTATCGAGGATAGTGGACAAGCCCCAGAAGGTACTCATCAAGCTCCAGACCATCGACTGGAAGACAGGAATGCCCCTATCCAATACAGATGTGGTTACACTCTTACGGAGGATAAGGGAACTCGAAGAGGTAAGCATAGCCATCGTACCGTACAGGGCAAACTTCCCCTTCCATGAACTCGGTACAGGGGAGATTGCAAGTATTCCGTAGACAGGGGTCTTGGTATGGCAGAGGATCTTAAAAGAGAGGTTGTCTGTGCACTCTGTCAGTGTCATATAAGGGAGAACACCCTCTTTGCAGGTCTGTCCGAGGCACAGCTTGAGGTGTTCAAGAAGGCTGTAACAGTTGCGTCCTACAGGAAAAAAGAGGTCATATTCATGGAAGGGGACGAATGCTCAGGTCTTTACATAATCCGTACAGGCAGGGTAAAGGTGGTGAGGTCTTCGAGCTCGGGTAAGGAGCAGATTATAAAGATACTCAATCCAGGAGACCTCCTTGGCTTTGAGGTCTTCTACGATGGAGAGACCTATACGAACACAGCGGTTGCCATGGAGGACTGTGAACTTTGCAGGATAAACAAGGGGGAGTTCTTCGATATACTCGAAAAAGAGCCTGCTATAAGCAAAAAACTCATCGTTGCCCTTGGAAAGGAGCTCAACTATGCCTACGAATGGATAGGCAATCTGGGGCTCATGAGTGCACGGCAGAAGATGGCACATCTCCTCTACACCCTTGCAAAGGAATACGGTGTGAAGGTCGATGGAGAGGTGAGACTCCATCTCACCCTTTCGAGACTCGAAATAGCAGAGCTCCTTGGCATAACCCAGGAGACATCCATAAGGCTCCTTAAAAGCTTCAAGGAGGAAGGTATACTCGATATAAGGAGAAAGGAGATAATAATAAAGTCCCTCTCAAGGCTGGAGGAGATAGGCAATAATTAGGGACAGGAGAGGCCTCTTTGAAGGGTTGATGGTCCATGTGGAAGGGCTAAGAAGGCTGGATTCTGGCGGGAATCTTTTGAAAGGGGGGTATACCAGGTTTTCCCCGTCGGGATACAGAGAGAGCCTTGGAATAGGGTTTCTCCATCACCTGTTAAGAGACTCCAGGCTCGTAAATTCTCCGGGAGTCTCTGTGTTTCTTTCTATATAGAGAGTCCCTATCTTTGAAAGGTGGGGGTATCCTCCTGAGGCGAGATGAATTTGAGGGGCTTTTCCCTGCACTGTCAGACCTGTTATGACCTTTTCCATCCGTACAAGGCTTACCCTGTGGTATGTGACCCTTCTTGCAGTGAGTCTCATCTGTTTTGGGCTTGTCTTCTCCTATGTGCTTCTCAAGATATTTATGAGTCGTATAGACAGGGAGATAAGCTCGGTTGCCAACATAATGATCCATACGGTCATAACCCCATCAGGACAGCTCATACTGCCGAAGAACTTTGATATCATACTCGAAAGATTCTTCGGCATAAGGACCTCTGGCAACTACATACAGATACTCGCCCCTGATGGCAGGATAGTTGCCAGGTCTTCTTCCCTGAAGGACAGGAATCTTCCTGTTACTGACAGTATAATCGAGGCTGTGGAAAGGGGAGAGACTGTATTTGAGACAGTGGGCACTGTGGGCAGATACCCGGTGCGCGTGGTGAGTAAGCCCGTTATAATAGATAAGAAGCCCGTTGCCATCATACAGGTGGGTACAACCCTGAAGGGGCTGGAAGAGATATTCCATTCCCTGGGGTATATACTGCTCTTTGACATCGTCGCATCCGTGGTTATCGCCAGTGCGGTGGGATGGTTCCTTGCAAGGAAGGCACTGAGACCGGTCGATGAGATAACCATGATGGCAAGGAGGATATCAGCGGAGAGCCTCAATGAGAGGCTCGATATAAAGGGTCCGCAGGATGAACTCCTCAGGCTTGCGGATACGTTCAACGAGATGATAGCAAGGCTTGAGCGTTCCTTCAATCAGATAAGGCAGTTTACAGCGGATGCCTCCCATGAACTCAAGACCCCTCTTACAGTGCTCAGGGGAGAGATAGAGGTTGCATTGAGGACGGAGAGCAGTGTTGAGGGATTGAGGTCTGTACTGGAGAGTGCACTTGAGGAAATAGAACGTATGAACTATATTGTAAGGAGTCTACTTGAGCTTGCGAGGGTGGATGCGGAGAAGACCTCTGGTGTGGGAACAGATGCAAGGCTCGACAGAATAGTCATGGACAGGATAGAACAGATAAGGAAGTTTGCCGTTGAAAAGGGCATAAGGGTTGATATATTAAAGATAGAGCCTGTGGTTGTGAAGGGAGACCCCTTGAGGTTCAGCCAGCTCATCTTCAATCTCCTTGACAATGCGGTGAAATACACGCATAGGGACGGAAGGGTGGATGTATCCCTTGAGGAGAGGGATGGATATGCGGTGTTTAAGGTGAAGGACACAGGTATCGGCATATCGAAAGATGACCTTCCCTACATATTCGATCGCTTCTATCGTGTTGACAGGGCTCGCACGAGAGAGGCAGGTGGGGTGGGACTCGGGCTGAGTATATGCAGGGAGATAGTCGATTCATACGGAGGACGTATCGAGGTGGAGAGCGAGCTAGGGAAGGGTTCGGTCTTTACTGTATATCTTCCCCTTGATGAGGATGGACGGTCACGTATAAATAAAACATAATGAGGAGGTTCTGGACATGAAGATAGGTGTACTGACAGGTGGGGGTGACTGCCCCGGGCTCAACGCTGTTATAAGGGCTGTTGTGAAGAAGGGTTATCTCATGGGATATGAATTCATAGGCATAAAGGATGGCTGGCGGGGCTTGATAGAAGGTGCCTACATGCCCCTTACAAGGGAGAAGGTCTCAGGCATCCATCCCATAGGTGGCACCATACTCGGCACATCGAGGACGAATCCATTTAAGTCTGAGGAATCCACAAAAAGGATGTTCAACAATATCAGGGAACTGGGGCTCGACTGTATCGTTGCAATAGGTGGTGAGGACACCCTCGGTGTTGCAACGAAGGTCTATTCAAAGGGTGTAAATGTGGTGGGTGTGCCTAAGACTATAGACAACGACCTTTCAGGGACGGACTTTACCTTTGGTTTCGATACCGCTGTTAATATAGTGACCTGGGCACTGGACAGACTCCATACCACCACTGAGGCACACCACAGGGTGATGGTTGTGGAGGTGATGGGCAGACACGCAGGATGGATAGCACTTTACAGCGGTATTGCAGGTGGCGCGGATGTGATACTCATACCGGAAAAACCGTTCGATATAGAAGAGGTATGCGGGTATGTGGAGAAGAGAAAGGGTGAGGGCAAGCATTCGAGTCTGATAGTCGTTGCAGAGGGTGCCTATCCCAAGGAGGCAGGTGGTATGATAACAAAGGATACAGCACTCGATGCCTTTGGACACGTAAAGCTCGGTGGTGTGGGGGAGTTCCTCGCCAAGGAGGTCGAGAAGCGAACGGGTATTGAGACACGCTATGTGGTCCTGGGACACCTCCAGAGGGGAGGTACCCCATCAGCCTATGACAGGGTACTTGCAACACGCTTTGGTGTAAGGGCGGTCGAGTTGATAGGGGAAGGCAAGTTTGGTAGAATGGTTGCACTGAGGGGACAGGATATAGTGGATGTATCCCTTGAGGAAGCAACGAAGGAGATAAAGACGGTGAACATGGACCTCTACGAGGTGGCGGAGATATTCTTTGGATAAGGGTGAATAACCCACTCCCCAGAGGCTCTAACC
>WGFF01000059.1 GCA_015492355.1 Deltaproteobacteria bacterium | reverse complement strand
AGTTTGAGGGAAACCCCTTTTACAAAAGGGGTTTCCCTCAGGATTAAATATCCTCACCACCAGAGGGCGTTACCATCCAAAGCCCCTTAAAATCCTTCCCTTTTAAGTGAAGGTTACTACCTTATCTTCGGAAAGAGTGGTTCAGCCTTTTTTGTCCTCCTTCCTGTGGTCTTACCTGTCCATCTCACCTCATCCTGGAGGGAACACCCCCCTATCTCCCGGTCCATACCGATCTGCGACCAGAGCCTGTTTGCGGAATCAGGCATGAAGGGATATATATACACGCCCACTATCCTCAAACCCTCTGCAAGGGTATGGAGGACTGTGGAGAGGGTGTTGGGGTCTTTTTCCTTCCACGGGGCAGACTTGTCAACGTATATATTGAGTTCCCTTACAACAGTCCATATCCTTCCGAGTGCACCGTAATAGTCGAGCCTGTCCATGGCGGAGGTATACTGGACAAACAGGTCTTCTATAAGGGACTTTATCCTCCCTTCGAGCTCAGCCCTCAGTGTGGATGGTTCTGGCACCGTACCTCCATGGTACTTATCTATCATGGAGAGTGTACGGCTCAGGAGGTTTCCAAGGTCGTTTGCAAGTTCACTGTTTATCCTCTGTTTGAGTGCGGAGGTGGAAAAATCACCATCGAGACCGAAAGGCACCTCCCTGAGGAGGAAGTACCTGAACTGGTCCACACCGAACTCATCCACCACACTGCCCGGGTCAACAACGTTTCCAAGGGATTTACTCATCTTCTTTCCCTCCACTGTCCACCATCCATGGGCAAAGACCTTTCTTGGAGGCTCTATACCAGCTGACAGGAGGAATGCGGGCCAATAGATGGCATGGAATCTCAGTATATCCTTGCCTATGATATGCACATCAGCGGGCCAAAAACCATCCTGGGTATGGGGATAGCCAGCTGCGGTAAGATAGTTCGTGAGGGCATCGAACCATACGTATATCACATGCCCGGGATCGTCAGGAACAGGTATGCCCCAGGAAAAGGTGGTCCTGCTTATGCTGAGGTCCCTTAAACCCTCCTTTATGAAGCTCACTATCTCCCTTCTCTTGCCCTCTGGCTGTATGAAGTCTGGATTCCTTTCTATATACTCAAGCAGTGGTTTTTGATATCTTGAAAGCCTGAAGAAATAGCTCGGCTCCCTGAGCCTTTCTACCTCCCTTCCGCAATCAGGGCATCTACCGTCCACAAGTTGTGTCTGGGTGAGGAAGTTCTCACAGGGTATGCAGTACCAGTCTTCGTACTCCCCGAGGTATATATCCCCCCTGTCCCTCACCGTCCTCCAGAGCCTTTCCACAGCGATTCTGTGTCTCTCCTGGGTGGTACGTATGAAATCGTCATTGGATATCCTGAGTTTCTTCCACAGGTCTTGAAACCTCGTAACCACCCTGTCAGCAAGCTCTATGGGTGTAAGCCCCTGAGCCCGGGCTGCCTTCTCCACCTTCTGTCCGTGCTCGTCGGTACCTGTAAGGAAAAGCACCCTAAAACCCATGAGCCTTTTGTACCGTGCGAGCACATCCGCTGCCACAGTGGTATACGCATGACCTATGTGGGGGATATCGTTTACATAATAGATGGGAGTGGTTACATAAAAATCACCTTTCATCGGCTCTCAGATACCTTCCTGCATCTCCTTTCCGTTATTACATCCCCTGCATCCCTGAGAATCGTCCTTGTAGAGTTCGTGCTCGAAGGTCAGACAGCACATCAGCCTGCCACATATACCAGATATCTTGGATGGATTGAGGGCAAGATTCTGCTCCTTTGCCATCTTCACTGTTACAGGCTCGAAATCGCACAGGAAAAGGGAACAACAGAGCTCCCTCCCACAGGGACCTATCCCTCCGACCATCTTTGCCTCATCCCTTACACCTATCTGACGCATCTCTATCCTTGTATGAAACTGCCCTGCAAGGTCCTTTACAAGCTCCCTGAAGTCCACCCGTGTCTCAGAGGTAAAGTAAAATATCGCCTTGCTCGAATCAAAGAGATACTCCACACGCACAAGCTTCATCGGCAGATTAAATCTCTCTATCCTCTCCCTGCATATCCTGAATGCCTCCCTCTCCCGCTCTATATTGTATCTCTGCCTTTCAAGGTCAACCTCGTCTGCCTTGCGTATAACATTCTTGAGGGGCTGGACAAGGCTGTCTGGGTCCCTGTCCAGGGGTCCATATACAACCGTACCCATGCCCAGGCCCTTCTCCACCTCCACTATCACTGTATCACCTATACGGAGGTCGAGGTCGTTGGCATTGAAGTCATATACCTTGCACGCCTTCTTGAATCTCACACCCACAACCCTAACCATTGTCATCACCTCGCGTGTACATGGTCCTCCCACGGGGAATAGGACTCTCACCAAAAAACTCCCCTCTCACTATGATAAAACATTTTGCATGAAATTTAAACCCGCGAGAGGTTCCTTGCGATATTTATGAGCATAAGCTCCATGGAGAGTTCCCTGTTGGCATACCTTGGAGGGAGTATATCCATGTGCATCCTTTCCACCCAGCGGAAACACTCATAGAGGTTTTCAAAGGGTACATAACCCCTTGCCTCGAACAACCCCACAAGGTCTCTATTCACAACGAGCCTCCCCATACCCTCGTAAAAGACAGCCATGTCCCTGAAAGAGGACTTTATGTGCTCGAGTACATCCTCAAGGTCTGGTCTCTTGGACAGCTCACCTGCAAGGTCTACAATCCTGTCGCCATCTAAGGGGGTCAGGGAGAGTATCTCCTGGAGGAGTTCCTTCCTCCTTGCATGAGCCTCCACATCCATGTTCTTCAGGGCAAGGGACATACTCCCAGAGCTCAGTACCGCAATCCTCCTGGCATCCCTGTCATTGAGCCCTTCCTTTTCCCTGAGTATCCTGAAGACCGTATCCTCGCTGAGGATAGAAAAGTTTATCCTCTGACACCTTGAGAGCACGGTTGGAAGAAGGTCTGCGGGCTTAGAGGAGATGAGTATGACCATGGAATCTGGCGGTGGCTCCTCGAGGGTTTTTAGGAAGGCATTGGCACATGCCCTTCCCATACGATCCGCACCATCCACTATGGCAACCTTCCTGCCCCTTATAGCCCTGTATCTCAGCACACCCTGGAGTTCCCTTATGGTGTCTATCCTTATGACCCCATCCACTGGCTCTGTGTAAAAGAGATTCATGTGCGTCATCTCATCCATCTGTACACAATCACTGCACCTTCCGCAGAAGTCATCCTTTTCTGCCCTTTCGCAGTTAAGTACCTTTGCAAGGGTAAACGCCACAAGCCTCTTTCCCACACCTTCAGGACCTGCAAACACATAGGCATGGGCTGTCCTGTCATTAACAATAGCCCTCCTCAATATCTCTATCTCCCTTTCATGTCCGTAGATACCTCTGAAGGACATCCCTCACCTTCCTGTATATGGATTCCACATCCCCTGTTGCATCTATTATCCTCACCCTTTCTGGCTCCATTCTGGCTATCTTGAGATACCCTTCCCTTACCCTCCTGTGGAAGTCCATATCCTCCCTTTCAAAACGGTCCTCCCTCGGTCCAGCGGTGGAGTTTATCCTTCCCAGTGCCCTTTCAAGACCGACCTCTGGTGGGCAGTCCAGAAGAAAGGTAATATCTGGCATGATACCCTTGGATACCCACCTGTTGATACTCTCTACTGCCTCAAGGTCAAGCCCCCTGCCATAGCCCTGATAGGCAAGGGTCGAATCTGTAAACCTGTCGCATATAACGACCATCCCCCTCTCAAGGGATGGTCGTATGACCTCCTCCACCACCTGTGCCCTGCATGCCTCGTACAGGAGGAGCTCTGCCCATGGATCTATCCTGCCTGTATGGCTGAGAAGTATGGACCTTACCCTCTCCCCAAGCTCCGTACCCCCCGGCTCCCTCACACCAACAACCTCCCTGCCATCCTCTACAAAATACCCCCTGAGCATACCCGCAAGGGTGGTCTTGCCACTGCCTTCCACACCCTCAATGGTTATAAAGATACCCAAAACAAAACTCCCCTGTTTTTATATCTATCTAATGGAGAGACCCCGCATGTCTGTATCCCTTTACGAGATCTGCCAGAATGCCCAACCCTGTGGGCAGGGGTTTTGCAGAGACGGGTCTCTCCCCTTAAAAGGAAATCTTACGACAAAAGACCTCGCAAGACAAGGTTACCTTTTTTTGTCCTTCATGAAGGACTTTACTATCTCCATCAGCACAAGTGTCTGAACAGATGCCATGAACACGAATATCCAATCCACAATGCCCAGCGGTATCACCTTGAATATGACCTGCAGGGCAGGGATGTATGAGAGAAGTGGCTGTGTGAGGAGTATGAGGAGTACCGATAGGTTGAGAAGGCGATTGGAAAAGGGACCTATCGTGAATACAGACTCCCTCTCGCTCCTGCAGTTGAACACATGGAACATCTGGCTAAAAACGAGCACCATGAACGCCATGGTCCTTGCCTTTTCGATACCACTGTTGAGAAGATAGAGTTCCACCCCGTACACCCCGAGGGTTATTACCGCCATAAAAAGCCCCTGAAGGAGCATTATCCTGAAAAGCGATGCGGTAACTATACCCTCGTCCTTTGGACGTGGCTTCCTGTCCATGACCCCTGGGTCCACGGATTCCATGGCAAGTCCGATGGCAGGCAGACCATCGGTTACAAGGTTCATCCAGAGTATCTGTACAGGCACCAGAGGAAGTGGCATACCAGAAAGGGATGCAATAAAGAGGGTGAATATCTCCCCTATGTTGCATGACAGAAGGAAATGTACCACCTTTCTTATGTTGTCAAAGATACCCCTTCCCTCTTCCACAGCAGAGACGATGGAGGCGAAATTATCATCCGTGAGCACCATATCCGATGCCTCCTTTGTAACGTCCGTACCTGTTATGCCCATTGCAATACCTATGTCCGCCTCCTTGAGTGCGGGTGCATCGTTCACACCATCACCTGTCATGGCTATAATCTCTCCCCTCCTCTTCCATGCCCTTACAATCCTGAGTTTGTGCTCAGGATTCACCCTTGCATAGACCTTTATCCTCGGTACCTTTTCTGCAAGCTCCTCATCCTCCATGGTATCGAGCTCGGTACCTGTGATGGATATATCCCCCTCACCAAAGGCGCCTATCTCACGGGCTATTGCCTCGGCTGTAAGCCTATTGTCCCCTGTTATCATAACAGGCAGTATACCTGCATTCTTTGCCTTCTGTATGGCTATAAAGACCTCCTCCCTCGGTGGGTCTATCATACCAGCGAGACCTATAAAGACAAGGTCCCTTTCGAGTTCGTGTATCACATGATGGTCGAGCGGGGTTGAAGAGACCCTGTACGCCAGGGCGAGCACCCTCAGGGCAGACCTTGCGAATCCATCGTTAACAGAAAGTATCTTCTTTTTGTGATCCTCTGTAACAGGAACCGACCTTTCGCCATCCTGTATCATGGTGCAAAGATCGAGCACCCTCTCTGGTGCACCCTTTACAAAGGCAAAGTACATACCCTCCCTGTCCTTGTAGACAGTGGTCATCATCTTCCTTTCCGCATCGAAGGGTATTTCCCCTGTAAGGGTGAACTCCTTTAAAAGCCCTTCCCTGTCCACACCAGCCTTCCTGGCGAGTGTAAGGAGCGCACCCTCTGTTGGGTCTCCTATTATGTACCAGTTGCCATCCCTGTCCTGTTTGAGCTCCGCACCATTGCACAGTACACAACACCTGAGGGCGAGTGTGAGGGTGGGGTCTGAAGCTGGATCTATCCTTTTCGACTCGATGAAGAACTCACCTGTGGGCTCATAACCAGCACCTGTAACATCTATCATCTCGCCTGTTGCAAGAAAGACCTTCTTTACTGTCATCTGATTCTGCGTGAGTGTGCCTGTCTTGTCCGATGCAATGACGGTGGCTGAACCCAAGGTCTCAACAGATGGAAGCCTCCTTATGAGGGCATGCCTTTTTACCATCCTCTGTACACCCAGGGCGAGCACTATGGTCACTACCGCTGGTAGACCTTCTGGAATGGCAGCAACCGCAAGGCTTACCGCAGTAAGAAACATCACCAGTATATCCTCACCCCTCACTATACCGAGTACGAATATGACCGCACATATACCACCCGCAGCATACACCAGAAACCTTCCGAATTCGGATAATCTTTTTTGCAGGGGTGTTGGCTCCCGTTCCACCTCCTCGAGCATCTTTGCGATCTTTCCCATCTCTGTGGACATGCCTGTTGCAACGACTATGGCTCTGCCCTTGCCGTACACAACCGTTGTACCAAGGTAAGCCATGTTGGTCCTGTCCCCAAGGGGAAGGGTATTTTCGAGTGCCCCAGGGTCCTTGTCAACAGGATGGGATTCTCCTGTAAGGGGGGATTCATCTATTCTCAAAAACTGTGCCTCAATGATACGACAGTCCGCTGGCACATTGTCTCCACTGTCGAGTATCACCACATCACCTGGCACAAGTTCTGAGGCAGGAATAACCTCGATATTACCGTCCCTCAATACCTTTGCAGTGGGTGCGGTAAGCTTTTTAAGCTCCTCGAGTACCTTCTCTGCCTTCTCCTCCTGAATAAAGCCTATTACACCGTTGAGAATGACTATGGCGAGTATGGCGAGAGAGTCTATCCATTCACCGAGTATGCCCGCTATTATGGCAGCACCGATGAGCACAAGGATTATGAGCTCTGTAAACTGCCTTAAAAACCTCTTAAGCCTCGATTCCTTTTTGACCTCAACGAGCCTGTTGTAGCCGTATCTTTCAAGCCTCCTTTTGACCTCATCACTGCTCAAGCCCCTGTGTGTATCCGTTGAGAGCTCACGTGAAACCTCCTCTACTGTCTTCTTGTACCAGTCCACACCATCCTCCTTTCTTTGACGTGGAAAGTATAAAATGCACGCACAAGGGTGTCAAGATAGATAGGTAAAATAGGGGTCTTTTTTCTGGAGTGCCTCTATCTGGGTTGTTATACAGGGCTTTGCACAACTATCCTCTATTCTATAAAAAGTGTCACTTTGCTAAAAAAGTGCCCTTCGGCTCTTGACAACACTGGAAGGATTATTATATCATTACTGCCTGCCAACGCAGGCTGGCATACCTAAGAAGGGGCTTGAGTGAGAAGGAGATTCGGTCTTTTATTGAAATAAAGAGTTTTCAAATCTATCGGTCACCCGAACCCCAGGGAGGTAGGATATGGGTGAAGAATCAAAAAAAGAACTCACTCTTTCGGTGTCAGCCCCTTCTGGCACATCGAAAGAAGATCACGCCTCGAGACGTACCTTCATAAAGAATCTCGCCATAGCAGGTGCTGTCATAGGAACCAATGCCCTCGTTGCCAAGAAGGTAGCATCGGTTGTACTGGAAAAGGACCCTCAAAGGGCATACCTTGAGGATGTACTGCCAGGGGACAGGGTCATGATGGCAAGGGAATACGTGGTCATGACCGACGAGGAAAAGAAAAGGCTTGTAAAGACCCTCATAGAGAACTACAAAAAGAGGCTTGGCTAACAAAACCTCTCTTTACTTACAGGGGGCGATTGTTTCATGAAAAGAGAAGATAAGAAAACAACCATCGAGAAGAACATCGAAGGATCGACCCGTCGTGATTTTCTCAAAAAGACGGGTTCTCTCTCTGTGGCTGGTCTGGCAGGTGTTGCAACGCTCATGACAGGTACCAAGGATGCACAGGCTCGTGTAACATGGGCTGAGTGGTTCCAGACGAACTACAGGCTCATGACAGAGGAGGAAAAAAGGGAAGCCATAGAACGCCTTGAGAAGAGGTATTCAGAGGAGTATGGAAAGAAGGTGACTGTTGATGGCAGACCAGCACAGAAGAATGTACTCTTTGGATACGCACTTAATATCCAGAAGTGCATAGGCTGTAGAAGGTGCGTGAAGGCATGTGTAAAGGAAAACAACCAGTCCCGCCATGACCCAGAGATAGAGTGGATAAGGGTTATACGGATGGAGAAGGGTAAGTTCTCCGCTGAGGATATGGACAAGGGCTATCCCAGTGATTACGGTATCCAGGTTGGAGGCAATGCCTACAAGAACGCAGGTGTGGTGCTCGAGGGTCAGCATTACTACCAGCCTGAACGCGTACCAGAGAAGGATGCCTTCTACTTTCCCATCCAGTGCATGCAGTGCGAGAAACCACCTTGTGTGAAGGTCTGCCCTGTGAGAACCACCTATAGGGAACCCGATGGGATTGTGGTCATAGACTATAACTGGTGCATAGGTTGCAGGATGTGCATGGGTGCCTGTCCTTACTGGGCAAGGCGATTCAACTGGGGGGAGCCGAACCTGCCCAAGGAGGAGATGAATCCAGATACCCATTATCTTGGCAACAGACCGAGGATGAAAGGTGTTGTAGAGAAGTGTACCTTCTGTTTACAGAGGACAAGGAAGGGCAGGTATACAGCATGTGTTGAGGTGTGTCCTGTAGGGGCAAGAAAGTTCGGAAACCTCCTGGATCCTGAAAGCGAGGTAAGGCGGATACTCGAAAGAAAGAGGGTCTTCAGGCTCAGGGTCGACCTTAACACCTTTCCAAAATTCTTTTACTTTATTGATTGAGGGAAAAGGACGATGAAAAGGTTTACATCCTTTGTTGTAAGTTTTCTCTGTTATGCCCTCAGGGGCGGGGCAAAATACTACGCCTGGCTATCCTTTCTGGGGTTCTTCATCCTTATCATGCTCTTTACCACCTATCAGCAGCTTACAAAAGGACTGATCGTTACGAACCTCACAGACCAGGTAACCTGGGGTGTGTATCTATCCAACTTTGTATTCCTTGTTGGTGTGGCTGCGGCAGCGGTAACAGTGGTCTTTCCGTCCTATGTGTATCACCACAAGAAATTGAAAGAGATAGTTGTGCTGGGTGAGCTCCTCGCCATTGCAGCGGTTACCATGTGTATCATCTTCGTTCTCTACCACATGGGCAGACCCGATAGACTCTGGCACATAATCCCTGGTATAGGCATATTCAACTGGCCCAACTCCATGCTCACATGGGATGTGCTCGTACTCAATGGATATCTGCTCCTCAATCTATTCTGTGCATTTTATTACCTTTACAAGAAGTACAACGGTCAGGAGGTAAACAAGGCGGTCTACATGCCTGTTGTTTACGTATCCATCGTATGGGCGCTTAGCATACATACAGTTACAGCCTTTCTCCTCAACACCATGCCAGCGAGACCGATGTGGTTCCATTCCATGATGCCCATAAGGTTCATATCCACCGCCTTTGCATCAGGACCTGCGCTCATAATAATAGCCTTTCTCATAATAAGGAACAACACCGAACTTAAGATATCTGACGAGGCTATAGACCTTCTCTCCCAGATAGTGGTATGGTGTCTGGGTATAGCACTCTTTCTTGCCATGTCAGAGATAGTAACGGAGCTCTATCCGTCTACGGAACATTCCTATTCACTCAAGTACCTGATGTTCGGCAAGCACGGTCTTTCCAAGCTCGTGCCATGGTTCTGGACATCCATCATCCTCATGATAACCGCTTTCGTGATGCTACTGGTACCGAGGATAAGGAAAGACCAGCGCTTTCTCCTGCCACTGGCATGTGCCATAACCTTTATCGGTATATGGATAGAAAAGGGTATGGGGCTTGTACTGCCAGGTTTCATCCCGAGTCCCATAGGAGAGTTTACAGAGTATAGCCCTTCATGGGTCGAGATATTCAACAGCTTGGGAGCCTGGGCTGTGGGGCTCTTTATGTTCACCATCATGGTGAAGGGAGCGGTAGGGATATTGCTCGGTGAGGTGAAGTATTCAGAAGGAGCCTGAATTTTTACATTAAATAAGGAGAGAACCGTCTATGAGGATAAAGGGCATCCTTTCCATAACATCGGTTATACTCGTGGGTATAGTATATACCGCCACTGGTGCAGAGGGTGGCAGTCCATCGGAGTGTTTTGAGAGCAGAGAGGGTTATACAACGGTTCAGGTAAAGGAGATAAAAGAGGGGCTTCCGAACGTAAAGTGTTCTGAGGTCACCGGTGGAGTGCTGTGGTGGGGCGATCCCTTCGATGGGACAGAACCGATGGGAGATATGCCCATAGAGGCGGACTATACCCACGAAGAGGCGGTGGTAAAGCCGAGGACAAAGCATCTCAAGTATTTTATGCCGTGTACATCCTGCCACAACGGAAAGACAGTGCCCTATCCCAAGGACAAAAAACCGAGGCTCATACAGTTCCATCAGGACATAGTGCCAAACTCCCTTGAGTTGAGACACGGTAAGGGTGCGATATGGTGTCTTGACTGTCATAACCCCACAAACAGGGACACCCTCATATCCCACATGGGGGACGAGATAAGCTTCAATCAGCCACAAAAACTCTGCGGAAAGTGCCACGGACAGATCTACCGCGACTGGAGGGACGGTATCCACGGCAAAAGGATAGGCATGTGGACAAAGGGCGGAAAGAAGAGGTGGTGGGTGTGTACGGAATGCCACAATCCCCACAATGTTGAGCCACCCTTTCAGGCTCTCAAGCCGGAAAAGGCACCTGCCCTTCCCAAGGGAATGAAGAACGCAGACCACGAGCGACACCACGGAGGGCATAGCCACAAGGAAGGAGGGGTGGCAAAGACCTCCCACTGAGATGCAAAACTCCATTTCTCTGCTATAATTTCCTTAGATAAGGT
>WGFF01000058.1 GCA_015492355.1 Deltaproteobacteria bacterium | reverse complement strand
GTATAAGAGACAGCAACATGCTTGTTGGTTACCTGTGCCCCCTCGCCTGCCGTATGCCTTCCTGCAAGGGTTGTATCGTCAACAGGATGTCCACTTCCTCCTGTGAGATACCTCTTGTTTATCTCGGTCTGTATATCCATGGAGGAAGGACCGTTAGAATCGTGACACCTCTCACAGAGTGTCTCCTCCCAGGCTATGAGCTGCCTCGGTATGAGGTAGTCTGCGTTGACAGATGGGTTCCCGCTTGCAACGGTCTGTAAGGATGCAGGTACCCCTCCACTGCCATCCTCTGATGTGGTATCGAATGCAGTGGAAGAGCCGTCGGACTTTATACCATGGGGTGTATGGCAGTTAAGACAGCTCCCTATGTTACCTGACGGCAGGGACTGCCTTGTCTGTCTGGGCCAGATAGTGACAGGGTCTCCTGTTGTACCGGGCCAGTACATGTTGGAGGAATTGTAATGGCTCGATGCCTGATATACTGTCTTGCCCTGATAGAATCCCCAATAGCCGTAACCTGCTGGATTACCGTTGAGGGATAGATTTTCATGACAGTACCAGCAGAGCTCAGAGTAATTGGTGGAGGTACCGTAGTCCTTCATCAAGAGATATACATCAGGACCTCCATCCCCACCAGAAGACGGTTGTGGTTCACTGCCACCGAAACTTGCATGTGGCTCATGGCAGTGTGTACATTCCCCGCCCTTGTACTTGCCAGCCTCGGTAGAGAGATTGTTATAGTAAGTCCCGAAATCAGGGTTTACAGACCTATCCACACCAGGACCATTCCCTGCATCGTACGGCTGTACACCGTCGGTTGTACCGCCACCATGCTTTGTGTAAGGGAATGCCCCTCCGGTTGCACCGGCATCCCTTTCGTAGTAAAGAAGACAGAAAAGTACCGCTATAGAAAGGGCAAAAAAAACCGATATACCCACCCTCATAATAATTTAATAAACCCCCTATCATAATATATCGAAGGTTTTTGAAAAAACTTTAAGTCGAAGAGGAAGGGGCTGTTTGTCCCTTCTTCAAAGCTATGGGTGGTAGAGCATCCTTACAAAGAAGATACCCATCAAAGGAAAGGGTATGGAAGATCCGATAGTTATGCATCATCGTGGTCCTTTTCGTATACTATAACCCTATCCTTCCCGCTTACCTTTGCCTTGTACATAGCCTGGTCAGCAGCCTGTATCAGTTCCTCATAAGTACCTGTTTTCACCTTGGGATAGGTTGCCACACCCACGCTTATGGTCGCACCTCTGCCCATCCAGTCGTATGTGTGGGATTTGACTATCTCCCTTATCCTTTCGGCAAACAGCCTTGCCTCCTCCACACCTGTATCAACAAGTACCACCACAAATTCCTCACCACCATACCTTGCGGCAAGGTCTTCTTTCCTCACGTTATTCTTTATAATCTGCGCAACCCCCTTGAGCACCTCATCACCCTTGTCATGTCCATACGTGTCGTTTATGGATTTGAAGTTGTCCACATCAGAAAGGATTATGGATAGGGGCTGGTTGTGTCTGAGGCTTCTTGCCCACTCCTCTTCGAGACGGGCGTTCAGGTAACGACGGTTGTAAAGGCCCGTCAGTGCATCCGTGATGGAGAGTTCCTGTATCCTCTGGTGCATTATGGCGTTATCAAGGGCAATGGATATCTGGTTCGCAAGATAATCGAAGAGGTTTATCTCCTCTTCTGTATACCTGTGTATACTGCCGAGTACCAGTACACCGAGTATCCTCTCCTGATAGGAAAGGGGGATATAGGCTATCTCACTCGGTGGTGTCTTCACAAAACCGAGTTCCAGCACCTCATCCACTGCCCTCCGGGGCAGATCTATTATGAATTTTTTGTTCTCCATAGCCGCCCTTCCGGGATATCCCTCGCCCATGTTAAGTTGCCTCAGCTCTGTCTTCGTACCGTAAATGACACGTGGTACGAGCTTGGTGCCGTCCTCTTCAGAGAGATACACAATACCCATGTGTGATTCTGTAACGTTCACCGCTATATTGAGCATCCTCTCCATGAGCTCCTTGAGATCGAGGGTGGACATAAGGAGCCTTGCAACCTCGTTGTGTTTCTTGAGCCTCTCTTCCCTCTTCCTTATACCCCGAGCCATCCTGTTAAAGCCCTCGCCCAGCACCTCGAACTGATCCCCTGTTTTGAGATCAACGTGTACGTCCAGTTCTCCCCTGCCGAATGCCTCCATGGCACTGGCAAGAAGGTTGAGGGGGCGTGTGATATCCGCCTTGACAAAGGCTGTTACGATAAGGGATATGACAAGCCCCACCACAGCCATAACGAATATCCCTTTTCCGATATTCGTCAGCACTATGGTATTTATCTCCTTTGCAGGAACACTCACACCTATCGCACCTATTATTCGGTTCCTGCTGTCCATCAGGGGCTCGTAAGCGACAAGATGATCCCTGCCACCCACATTGAGTGTTCCGTAATATGGTCTGCCAAAGGAGATCTCTTCTTTGAGTCTATCAGGGATAGCTTGCCCCACAGCCCATGTACTCCTCGGCAGTGATGCTGTGGAATGGAGTAAAAACGACCGTGGCGTCTCTCCCGCAAATATAGCCATCTCTACACCAAACCTGTTGTAGACCGCATTGCCAAGCCATGGGTCCCCGCTTATGAGTACCCCTGCCACAACCGCTCCAGCGATCTTCTCCCCATCCCTTACAGGAGAGACCACAAACTGCACTATGGCGAGGTCCTTGACCTGTTTTGCCAGTTCCTCATCCTCGTTCCTCAAGAACTCCTTGCTCACCAGCTCTGTAGAACCGCTCGCCTCTCCACTGAGGAGTACCCTGGATGTAAGGTCTCCTATGGAGATTATATCTCCCCTTCTATTGGTCCTCCTGCTTATTACCCTCTGATGGTCATCAATACCAACAAGGATGTCCAAATAAGGATTCTCCTTACCAAAATCGAGAAGGAGGGTCTGGAGCCTCAGGTGGTCCTTCTTAACAAATGCCTCTTTAACATCCGGTCTGCTTGCAAACTGTAGGGTAAGTGCCTTTACCAGTCTTACGCGCTCCTCGT
>WGFF01000057.1 GCA_015492355.1 Deltaproteobacteria bacterium | reverse complement strand
GTGATACAGTCTGTTGATGAGGTTACGAGAAAGGCGGTAGAAGAGATAGGCAGGGTTTAGGATTTATTTTTAGATAGTTGTGGGGAAAACCCTCCGGGCTATCGCCCTTTTTGGTAAAAAAGGCTTTTCCCCAGCCCCCTTTCCCAAAAAACTTTAGATTAGAAGTTTTGGGGAAGGGAGTTTGAGGGAAACCCCTTTTACAAAAGGTGTTTCCCTCAGGATACGGACAGATTTTATTCTGAAAAAGGGGGTACAGGTTATGATACGTGCTTTATGGATAGCATCCACGGGTATGGATGCACAGCAGTTGAACATAGATATAATCTCCCACAACCTTGCCAATGTTAATACCGTTGGTTTCAAGAAGAGTAGACCCGATTATCAGGACCTCATGTACCAGGAGCTCAAATCCGCCGGTGCATCCTCCTCACCATCAACACAGGTACCCACTGGACTACAGATTGGTCAGGGGGTCAGAACCGTATCCACAGAAAAGATATTCGCCCAGGGTAACTTCAAACAGACCGACAATCCACTCGATATAGCCATAGAGGGTGATGGATTCTTCCAGGTAACCATGCCCGATGGTACCATAGCCTATACAAGGGCAGGTGAGTTCAAGATAGACAGGGATGGTAGAATAGTTACATCAGATGGCTATACCCTTGAACCCCAGATAATACTGCCCACTGATGCACTTACCATAACCATAAGTGCGGATGGAATAGTCTCTGTAACACAGCCGAATGTATCAGTTCCAACTGAACTCGGCAATATCGAACTCGTTAGATTCGTCAATCCATCGGGCTTGCAGGCGATAGGAAAGAATCTCTATCTGGCTACAAATGCATCTGGAGACCCTATCATAGGTGTGCCGGGTACAGAGGGCATCGGTACCCTTGCACAGGGATTCCTTGAGATGAGTAACGTAAGCGTTGTAGAGGAGATGGTGAACATGATAGTCGCCCAGAGGGCTTACGAGATAAACTCCAAAGCCATACAGACAGCGGATGATATGCTCCAGATAGCAAACACGATGAAGAGGTAAGAACAGGGGAGGGAGGTAGATCGATATGAGGAAGTATATTCCGTGGATTTTTAAGGTCCTTTTTGTGGCACTCCTTCCTTTTACGTATGCGTATGCAGGTACGGACATAACACTTAAAGATGAGGTGAGGGACTTTCTCCTTGAGAGCATACCATGGAATGGTGATGAGGTGATGGTGGAGGAGATAGAATTCAGGGGCTATAATCCAGCAAAGGATATATACGATGATGTGGAGATGAGACTACCCAAGAGGACAAGGGTTCCCGGCAGGATTACCTTTCCTGTAAAACTCCTCAGGGATGGGAAGGAGATAAAGAGTCTGTGGGCATCTGCAAAGGTAAAGGTAATGAAGGATGTGGTGGTCTCGCTCAGACCCCTCAGGATGCGAGAGAAGATAGGTAGAGAGGATGTGAGGATTGTGAGTATGGAGGTTACTGAGGTGCCCAAGAGTGCTGCCATGTCCATAGAGGATGTGGTAGGAAAGATTGTGAAGAGACCCATAGGAGCGGGTATGGTGGTAAAGACAGACTATATCAAGCCAGAGGCTATAATAAGGCGTGGAGATTCTGTGGTGGTCAGGGTTGAGGGAAGGTTGATAAGTATAAAATCCAGTGCAGTGGCGATGGAGGACGGATACAAGGGGGGTACCATCATGATACGTACCTCCTATGGTAAGAGGGTCTTTGCCAGGGTGGCTGGACCAGGTGAAGTGGTCATAGATTTTTAGAACATGGAACACAGGAGCATGGGATGATGAGAACCATCTTGATCGCATTCATGGTATTTGTTGTGCTGAGTGGTTGTTCAACCACACCTGAGGTAAAGAAGATAGATACCTCTCATATACCGGTCCATACCCCACCACCCCCTGAGAGTCCTGGTTCGATATGGCCCGGTGAGACCTCGAGAAACAACTTCTTCCAGGACCTCAGGGCAAGAAACGTGGGGGATACGCTCACTGTTATAATCTCTGAGAAGACGAGCGCCATAAAGGAGGCAACTACATCCACATCCAGGAGTTCATCCAATGATATAGCCCTCAAGAAGTTTCTTGGGCTCCCCCTTAATTTCGGTATGAGGGACTTCCTCGGTCAGGGTCAGCCCTTTAGCCCGGAGATACAGAGTGACTATGAATCGGAGTTCGAGGGCTCAGGCAAGACCAAGAGATCTGGTGAACTATCCGCAACCATTACAGTAAGGGTTGTGGATGTACTTCCGAACGGGAACCTCGTTGTGGAGGGCAAGAAGGATACCATTGTGAACAACGAACACCAGTACATAATACTCAGCGGTATAGTGAGACCAGACGATATCTCAGAGGACAATACGGTTGTGTCCACATATGTAGCGGATGCCAGGATAGAGTATTCTGGAAAGGGTGATATTGCCATGGAACAGAGACCAGGATGGATGAGGAGGGTATTGAACCGTGTGTGGCCATTTTAGGAGATATATTGTAGCTGGTACGGTTTTTCTCGGTCTGGTACTGCCTTCCCTGTGCGGTGGTGCCAGGATAAAGGATATAGCCTTCTTTGAGGGGGTGCGGTCGAACCAGCTTGTGGGATACGGGCTCGTCGTTGGGCTGGACGGTACCGGTGATAAGACGAGTGCCATATACACCATGCAGAGTATAGCGAACATGCTCAGGAAGATGGGGATGAAGCTCGATCCCAATCTCATAAGGGTCAAGAACGTTGCCTCGGTAATGGTTACGGCAGACCTCCCTCCCTTTGCGAGACCTGGCACAAGGATAGATGTGCTTGTATCCTCTATGGGCGATGCAACGAGCCTTCAGGGAGGTACACTCATTATTACACCCCTTAAGGGACCTGACGGACAGGTCTACGCAACAGCACAGGGACCGATATCCCTCGGTGGATTCATGGCGGGTTCAGGAGGGGTGAGTGTGAAGAAGAACCACCAGACAGTGGGGAAGATACCGAACGGGGCGGTTGTTGAAAAGGAGGTACCCTTCAGACTCGATGGCAGGGAGGAACTGTTCCTCACCCTGAGAAGCCCTGATTTTACCACAGCCAAGAGAACCGCAGAGGTGATAAATAGCAGTATAAAACAGGATGTTGCCATGCCTGTAAACGCAGCGAGCATAAAGATAGCGGTACCAGCGGAGTTCAAGGACAGGATAGTGGAATACATCGCGGGTATAGAGAAACTCGATGTGAAAACTGATGCGGTATCGAAGGTGGTCATAAACGAGCGTACAGGGACTGTTGTGATGGGTGAGAATGTGAGGATATCCAGTGTTGCGGTCTCCCATGGCGATATCAGTATAGAGATAAGAACCCAGTATCTCATATCCCAGCCACCACCCTTCTCCTCTGGAGAGACGGTGGTCCAGCCGGTTGAGGAACTCACTGTAAAGGAGAAGACCGCCCGTTTGATAGTCCTCCCGGAGGGTGTGAGCCTCGGTGAGGTTGTAAGGGCACTCAACCTTATAGGTGTGACACCCAGGGACCTCGTTGCCATACTCCAGGCAATAAAGGCAGCAGGTGCCCTCCAGGCAGAACTGGAGATAATATGAGACAGAATGTAAATCCAGCAAGCACAGAAGAAGGCAGACCATGGAAGGCATAGGAAGTATAATCCATGACCCTAATATCCTCCATTCAGGGGAGGGGAAAGACCCCAGGGTGGAAAAACTTAAGAAGGCTGTGGAGGAGTTTGAGGCTATCTTCATCCACGAGATATTCAAGGTGATGCGAAGGACTGTTATGAAGGGTGGGCTCTTTGATGGTGGTATAAGGGAGGATATCTATACGACCATGATGGATATGGAGCTCTCCAAAAAAATATCACAGGGAGGAGGAATAGGGCTTTCGAGGATACTTTTTGAGGAATTCCTCCCTCATGTTAAGGGAGGTGG
>WGFF01000056.1 GCA_015492355.1 Deltaproteobacteria bacterium | reverse complement strand
GGGTACGGAGGGGGGAGCTTTCCATAACACCGGGATTCGATGGCGAGTTCGGAAAGATAAAGATATTCGGGAAGAAAGAACCAGTAACCCCACATGGTCCCCAGCAGATGGGGCTGTTTTAATACGAGGGAACTCTTTTTGTAAAAAAGCCTTTCTCTTACACTCCTTCCAAAAGACTTCAAGTTTTAATCCTTTTGGAGAGGGATTCTGGGAGAGAACCCCTTTTGAAAAGGTTTCTCCCCTACAAGCACACCCCTTACATCGCCGAAGAAGATTATATCCTTTGCCACTGCCTCAACAGGCACCATATCCTTCGTGAAGATAATCTCTATCTCCCCTGACTGGGAGCCAAAGAGTTCCCTGTCTATCTTCACGTCCGCAAGGAAGTCCCCGGGGGTCCTTCCCCCTGTAAGGCGTCTTTTCATCTCCTCCTTTGTGGCTATCCTTACGTATATATCCGATACACCCTTCTTTGGAAAGGTCTTTATGGTGTATCTCCTTCCCTCCTCCACAGGACCGTACACACCGTAACGAAAGTTGTAGAACGCAGTAAGTGGACCATCGTAGAACACACCCGGTGGTATTCTGTCCTCTCCTGCCTTTGGCTCCTTTCCCCCACCCCAGCTCCTCCAGGTGAGCATTCCCCTTTCGTAGTCGAGTATGGTAATCCCCCTTCTTACCCTTCCGCCTATATCCACACTCTTCTCGAATATCCTTGTAACGAACCTCCTGCCACCGTCTATCATCCTTAGCCTTGCGGTATATGTATCCTTCCTGTTGCGAAGGAGCCAGCCCACTATGCCTGTGGTCTGGGCGGTGAGGACTGCGATGTAGTCACCTCCAGGGTCCTTCCTGAGGGATATACTCCCCACTGCAACATCGTCGAAGACCCAGAAGCCTATCCTGTAGGTAAACTCCTCCCCTTCGAATGCCTCCCCTATGCTCAATGCCCTTTTTCCGTGACCCTGTTGATGTTGAGATGTGATGATGACCCTTGGTGTGAAGAGATCGAAGATGAGAAAGAATAACAAAAGGAGCAGAAAAAGACCCAATCCCCCTTTTCTATCCAGGCTTGTACTCACCACATACTATGACCTTGTTCTTCCCCTGTTTCTTTGCGATATACATCGCCTCATCAGCCTTTCCTATAATCTCCTCCACTGTCTTGCCGTCCTCTGGATACGCAGATATACCAGCACTGAATCCCACACCTGTTATGTAGTCGTTCTTGCCCATGAAGTTGAACTGGTTTACCATGCCTATGAGCCTGTTGGTCATGATAAGGGTGCCCTGTTTGTTGCTCTGCGGGCATACTATTATGAACTCCTCTCCACCGTACCTGCCGATGATGTCGTTCTTTCTCATCTGGCTCCTGAGGAGGCTTGAGAAATCAGCCAGGAGTTTGTCTCCCAGGAGATGCCCGTTGGCATCGTTGAACCTCTTGAAATCGTCGATATCAATGAATACAAGGGAAAACTCCAGATTGTACCTCGATGCCCTCTGTATCTCCTCCTCGATACGCTTAAGGAGAAAAGACCTGTTGTATATATTCGTAAGGTGATCGAAGGTCACCTGTCTTTTAAGATCGTTTACGAGTTTCGTATTCTCTATGGCATCCACTGCCTTTGTTGCGAATATGTTGAGAAGGAGGAGGTCCGTATCGGTAAAAGCCTCCTCTGACTTTCTGAAGGTGGTTATACACCCTACTGGGTATTCCCTTGTCTTGAGCGGGACCGAAAGGACAGACCTCAAGCCCTCCAGTTCAACGAGCTCTGTACTGGAACAGAAGGAAACCTTGCCTATATCTGTGGACATAAATGGCTCTCCTGTGAGCACCACCCTGCCCGCTATACCCTCGCCGAGACTCAATGGCGGAAGTTCCTTTACCGGTATAGAGAGACCAAAACACGCCCTCGGCTCGAGCCTGCCTGTTGAGATATCGAAGACCCGCAGTGTTGCAGCATCAGCCCTCACTATACTGACCGCATTCTTTATGATGTGGTGGAGTACGTCCTCGATGCTGTCGAATATTATCATTCGTTCCATCAAGAACTGTATCCTGTTCATGATAAGATTGTCCTTTTCTTTGTGTATCTTCTGAAAATTCATCTTTTCCATGGTGGCTTCCCCTTGGCGATGTATTTGATTAGGTTACCTGCATTATCCCTCCTGCATGGGGACCACATCCTCTGGGTCGTCTATGGTTCGCATATCGAGGATGAATCTATCCCTCTGTATCCTGCCGAGTATGGGAGGGGTGTTTTTGATGAATCTGGTGAATATACTCTGGGGACCTATCACAGGATGGGATACAGTCACCACCTTTGTGGGTATGGTGCAGGTCGGGAGTGCACCACTTCCGACCTGTGAGACATCGTCCTCCACCTCCACCCTGTATCCATCACCCAGTACACCTTCGAGTCTGTGCCTTGCCTTCTGTGCTATCGTCTCTATCTCCTCCACTGACCTTGTAAGATACCTCAGGACAGGTACCCTCTCATGGACTGTCTCTGGTGTGAGATAGAGCCTTAAAGTAGCCTCCAGTCCTGCCATGGTGAGCTTATCCACACGCAGTGCCCTCTTGAGTGGATTCTTCCTTATCCTGTCGATGTATTCCCTTTTTCCTGCTATTATGCCTGCCTGCGGTCCACCGAGGAGTTTGTCTCCGCTGAATGTAGCCACATCGACCCCTGCCCTTATACTCTCACCAACGGTGGGTTCCTTCTTTATACCGTATTTCGAAAGGTCCACCATGGAGCCACTGCCGAGGTCCTCCACCACAGGCAGTCCCCTCGAACGGGCGATACCAACGAGCCCCCTGCGATCGACCTCCTTTGTGAAGCCCACTATATCGAAATTACTTTTGTGTGCCTTGAAAAGAAGGGCGGTTCTATCGCTTATGGCAGATATGTAATCATCCGGGTGTGTCCTGTTGGTGGTGCCCACCTCCTTGAGTATACAGCCACTCTTCTTTATTATCTCTGGCAGTCTGAAGGAACCGCCTATCTCTATGAGTTCGCCCCTTGAGATTACAACCTCTCTACCCTCTGCAAGGGTGTTGAGTACGAGGAGTACCGCCCCTGCATTGTTGTTGACCACACAGGAAGCCTCTGCACCGGTAAGCCTGCATATAAGCCATTCAACGTGCCCGTCCCTCTCACCGCGCTCGCCCTTCTCAAGGTCGAACTCTATATTCACCGCACCAGATGCAGCAATACCCACAGCCTCAATAGCCTCATCCGCCAGAACAGCCCTCCCCAGGTTCGTATGGAGTATGGTACCCGTTGCATTTATAACACGTGCTATACTGGGCTTGAGCCTGCTCCTTACCTCCCCTATCACCATGGAGACCACCTCATCGAAGGAGACACTCCTCCTTTCAGAGAGTGCTATCTCACGCCTCATCCTTTCGAGAACAGCCCTTGCAGAATCAGTAGCCAGGCTGAGAGACCCGCACTCATCCCTTACCGCAGTACTCCTTATCACCTCGTCCACAGAGGGGAGTTCTCTTAATAGTTCCTTTTTCATAAACTTACTATATTTAACACGATAATAAAAAGGTGGTCAATATAGATTTAATGGGATATATTTATCACATTTACGGGGTTTCAGGGGGTGACAACCCCCTGAAGCAAAGCAACACAAGTTGCTTTTTATGATAAGCACACGTACCTTAGTAATAACAGGGGGTTTCAGGGGGTGATAACCCCCTGAAGCAAAACAACGCAAGTTGCTTTTAAGATACTGAAATTTGTCTGTCTGTGTTCTGAGGGAAAACACCTTTTTACCAGAGGCTCTTGACTAGGACAGGGGACTTAAAT
>WGFF01000055.1 GCA_015492355.1 Deltaproteobacteria bacterium | reverse complement strand
GGCGGAACAGGGATCGAACCTGTGACCTCAGCCTTGTAAGGGCTGCGCTCTCCCAACTGAGCTATCCGCCCAATCGAAATAAAACTTCTAACAACTTTCTATCTATTTGTCAAGTCCTATCAGTGCCTCATCACCACATCTGTCTGCACGTCCCTGGTTGTACGCTCCTTTTCGAACTCCTCCTTCGGTCCCCTGAATATATCCTCCTTCTTCTTCACGTTGAGGGCGCGCACGAGCACTTCATCCATGTGTTCCACCAGAACTGGCTTTACCTTCTTGAGTATCTGTCTCGGTATCTCCTTCAGGTCTTTTTCATTCTCCTTGGGTATGAGCACTATTGGTATACCCCCCCTGTGGGCAGCCAGGAGTTTTTCCTTGAGCCCACCTATGGGGAGTACCTTGCCACGGAGCGTTATCTCTCCTGTCATAGCCACATCCTTGCGCACAGGTATCCTTATAAGGGCGGATGCAATGGCTGTTGCCATTGTTATGCCTGCTGAGGGACCGTCCTTTGGAATGGCACCCTCTGGAATGTGGATATGCACATCGAGTTTCTGGTAAAAGTCCTTCTCAAGCCCGAACTCTATGGCTCTGCTCCTTATGTATGTCATTGCTGCCTGTGCGGATTCCTGCATCACATCACCGAGTTTGCCTGTGATTATAAGTTTACCCTTGCCAGGCACCAGTGCGACCTCTGTTGCAAGGAGTTCACCACCGAATTCAGTCCAGGCAAGCCCGGTTGCAACACCCACCTCATCACACTCCTCTATCATACCGTGGCGGTACTTGGGTACACCGAGGTATTTCTGCAGATTCCTCGATGTCACCCTCACCCTGATGGTCCTGTCCTTTTCGAGCAGTTCCCTCGCAACCTTCCTACAGATGGTCTCTATCTGTCTTTCAAGGTTCCTTACACCAGCCTCTCTGGTATAGCGCCTTATGATGGTGAGTATGGTCGGCTTCTTTATCTCAAGATTGTCGGGTGTCAGTCCATGGAGCTTCAACTGCTTCGGGATGAGGAACCTCTCTGCTATATGGAGTTTTTCTATCTCCGTATATCCGGGTATCCTTATTATCTCCATCCTGTCGAGGAGCGGATAGGGTATACCCTGGACAGAGTTTGCAGTGGTTATGAACATTATCTTTGAAAGGTCGTAATCACAATCGAGATAATGGTCATTGAAGGCATGGTTCTGCTCCGGGTCGAGCACCTCGAGTAGGGCGGATGCAGGGTCCCCCCTGAAGTCGTGGCTCATCTTGTCAACCTCATCGAGCAGAAACACTGGGTTGTTTGAACCTGCCTTCTTAAGGGACTGTATTATCTTTCCCGGCATGGAGCCTATATACGTCCTTCTGTGTCCCCTTATCTCTGCCTCGTCCTTCACCCCACCGAGGGAGAGTCTTACAAAGTTCCTGCCCGTTGCCCTTGCTATGGACTTGGCAAGGGAGGTCTTACCCACCCCTGGTGGACCAACGAGACAGAGTATGGGACCCTTCATCTTGTCCACCAGACTCCTCACAGCCAGATACTCCAGTATCCTCTCCTTTACATTCTTAAGCCCGTAGTGGTCTTCCTCGAGTACCCTCTCTGCCTCCTTTATATCCTTCTTTTCCTGTGTAAGATTGCCCCATGGAAGACTCAAAAGCCAGTCCAGGTAGTTCCTCACCACAGTTGCCTCTGCAGACATGGGGGACATGAACTTGAGTTTTTTGAGCTCATGCCTTGCCTTCTTGGTCGCCTCCTTGGACATCTTCTTGGTCTTTATCTTCTCTTCCAGTTCCTGTATCTCGCTCTTAAACTCGTCCTTCTCGCCGAGCTCCTTCTGGATCGCCTTCATCTGCTCGCTGAGATAGTACTCCTTCTGTGTACGTTCCATCTGCCTCTTTACACGCTGGCGTATCCTCTGTTCCACCTGGAGTATCTCTATCTCACCGTCTATTATGCTGTAGAGGCGCTCAAGCCTCCTGGTGGGATTCGGCACCTCAAGGAGAGACTGCTTGTCCTCTATCTTCACTGTGAGATGGGTCGCTATGGTATCTGCAAGCTTGCCCGGCTCCTCTATGGAGGTGACACTCATGATTATCTCTGGAGGCACCCTCTTGTTGAGCTTTACATAGGTCTCAAAGGAGCTGAGCACAGACCTTATAAGTGCCTCTGTCTCTATACCCTCATCAGCTGGTTCCTCTATCTCCTCCACCTTCACCATGAAACAGTCTTCCTGGGATACAAACTCCTTTATCCTCGCCCTTCTCTTCCCCTCAACGAGCACCTTCACCGTACCATCCGGTAGCCTCAGGAGCTGGAGTATCACACCTATGGTACCCACCTCGTAGATATCATCTGGTGAGGGATCGTCTGTTTTTGCCTTCTTCTGGGCGGAAAGGAGTATGTTCTTGTCACTGCCCATGGCATAATCCAGCGCCTTCATGGACTTCTCCCTGCCAACAAAGAGAGGGACCACCATGTGCGGGAAGATTATGATATCCCTCAGAGGTATAAGTGGAACTGTTAGAAGATTCCTCTCGCCCTTATTTCCCTTGAAAAACATGCCTCCTACCTTTCTGTGAAAGATTACGGGCACCTGTCCATCGGTTCATGCACTCTCTGCCCTGTTCTCATACACCATGATAGGTTTACTCTTCCCTGTTATCACGTCCTCGTTTATTATACACTCCTTTATATTCGACTGTGAGGGGAGTTCGTACATGGTATCGAGCATTATGTTTTCGAGTATGGACCTCAAACCCCTTGCCCCTGTCTTTCTCCTCAATGCCTCCTTTGCCACTGCGGTAAGGGCACCATCGGTGAACTTGAGCTTCACGTTCTCGAATTCAAAGAGTTTTTGATACTGCTTTACAAGGGCGTTCTTGGGCTCTGTGAGTATCCTTACAAGGCTTCTCTCATCGAGTTCATCGAGCACCGCAACAACAGGCAGTCTCCCTATGAACTCTGGTATGAGCCCGTATTTGAGGAGGTCCTGCGGTTCCACATGGTGGAGGAGATGTTCTGACTTCACATCCACTGCCTTTTTGTACCCTGCTGCAAAGCCCATGGTCTTTCTGCCCACCCTCTGGGCTATGATGTTCTCAAGCCCGTGGAACGCACCACCGCATATAAAGAGTATATTCGTTGTATCCACCTGCAGGAACTCCTGCTGGGGGTGCTTTCTACCCCCCTTTGGTGGCACATTGGCTACAGTGCCCTCTATTATCTTGAGGAGTGCCTGCTGTACACCCTCGCCTGATACATCCCTGGTAATAGAGGGGCTGTCTGACTTCCTCGATATCTTGTCTATCTCGTCTATGTAAACGATACCCTTCTGGCACCGCTCAACGTCGTATTCCGCATTCTGAAGAAGGCTCAGTATGATGTTCTCCACATCCTCCCCCACGTACCCTGCCTCTGTAAGTGTGGTCGCATCGGTTATTGTAAAGGGCACATTGAGTATCTTTGCAAGGGTCTGGGCAAGGAGTGTCTTCCCAGAACCAGTGGGACCTATAAGGAGTATATTGCTCTTCTGGAGTTCTACATTGCCGAGGGCTACCTTGCTCTCTATCCTCTTGTAGTGGTTGTGCACCGCAACAGAGAGTACCTTCTTGGCGTGATCCTGACCTATAACATACTCATCGAGCACCTTCTTTATATCCGCTGGCTTGGGTACGTTCTGCTTCTGTTTCTTGAGCTCCTCTTTGTACTCCTCCGCAATGATATCGTTGCACAACTCTATGCACTCATCACAGATGTACACCATCGGTCCTGCAACGAGCTTTCGTACCTCGTCCTGTCCCTTGTTACAGAAAGAACATGTCAGATAGCCTCCGCCTTTCTTGTTCCCAGCCATCCTGCTTCCTCCATTACTTGTTTTTGGGGTTAAGATTGCCTCTCATTTACTGCCAGACCCTTCCTCTTCCCTTTCGTGCGCACCCCTTCTATCTATGATTTTATCGATTATACCATACTCCACTGCCTGCTTGCCAGTCATATAAAAATCCCTCTCTGTATCCCTGTGTACCTTCTCTATGGGTTGACCCGTGTGTTTTACGAGTATCTGGGCAAGCTCCTCCCTTACACGCAGTATCTCCCTTGCCTGTATGTCTATGTCCGTTGCCTGACCCTGCACCCCACCCAGTGGCTGATGTATGAGTATCCTCGAATGGGGCAGGGCAAACCTCTTGCCTGCTGCGCCTGCTGCAAGGAGAAGGGCTCCCATGCTTGCTGCCTGTCCCATGCAGATGGTGGAGACATCGGGCTTTACATACTGCATGGTGTCATAGATGGCAAGCCCTGCACTCACAATGCCACCAGGTGAGTTTATGTAGAGGTGTATATCCTTTTCAGGGTCTTCTGACTCCAGAAACAACATCTGGGCTATTATGAGATTGGCTACATTGTCGTCTATCTGCCCCCCGAGGAAGATAATCCTGTCCTTGAGAAGCCTTGAGTATATATCATAAGCCCTCTCGCCACGACCGGTCTGCTCGACCACCATTGGAACCAGACTCATCCTTTACCCCCTGGGTTTCAGTTTGTATTCCATCCACCCCCCTCTGTAAGAGATGGTCTATCATACCCTTCCGAAGGGAATCTCAATCCCCCTGACAGGGGTTTGGGAAACTCTGATCAATTCGTCATCGCGAGGATTGAAGCGATAAAACAATCTCCAAGTTGTTAATTTATATGAAAATGGGATTGATATGCTTCACTCGCAATGACAAGAAAGCCGATTTTTCAGAGTTTCCTTAGTTCTATGATACCAGAGTTTTCCCCCTTGTTCAAAGCCAGCTATGGGGTCTCTATAAGTCCCTTTTCCGAGGGGGGTTTACTTTCCTTTATCACGAGGTCAAATACCTTCTCTGTGCGTATCTCATCCCTGATAATATCTATGGTGCCTTCCTTTTCCAGCCGAGCCTTGAGCACCTCAGGGGATTCCTTCCTCCTCGATGCCATCCCCTTAATAAATGCATCGACCTCTTCGTCCTTTACCTTTATATTTTCTTTCCTGGCTATCTCTTCTATGATTATATCACCCTTTACCTGTCTTAGAGCCAGTTCGTGGTATTTTTTCTTAAGTTCCTCTGAAGAAAGCCCCCTGTCTTCTGGATTTACTATCCCTCGCTTTATGTTCCCGAGGATACGGTTGAGTATATGGGCAAGATAGGCTGTCAGGAGTGATTCAGGTACCTCAAAGGAATTCCTCTCTATGAGGGTATTGAGTATCTCCTCTTTGAGCCTCTCCTTTTCCCTCTCCTCCTTTCCCTTTTTCACCTCATCCTTCAATCTCTCCCTGAGGGAAGAGAGGTTATCAAACCCCATATCCTTTGCAAACTCGTCATCCACCTCTGGGAGGACCCTTTCCTTAATAGACTTTACCCCTATCCTGAAGGTCACCTCCTTGCCCGCAAGGGTTCTGTTCCTGTGGTCCTTAGGGAAGGTGGTCTTAACCTCCTTTTTCTCACCCTTCGAGCTCCCCCTCAGTGAGTCCTCTATCTCCTTGAAAAGGCTACCACTTCCGAGAATAAAGGAGTAATCCCTGCCACTTCCTCCCTTAAGTGGTGCACCATCTACAAAACCCTCGTAATCCACCGTAAGGAGGTCTCCATCCCTGGCGGGTCTTTCCACCTCACTGAACTCCCCTCTGGTCTCCCTCAGTCGCTCAATAGCATCATCCACATCCTTGTCCGTCACCTCTACTTCCTTTCTTTCGAGCTCCATCCCCTTGTACCCCTGTACATCCACCTCTGGTTTCACCTCAAAGGTGGCACTGTAGGAAAAACCTCCGCCCTCCCTTACCTCACCAGCGTCTATTACAGGTCTTGACACAGGCTTGATGCCTCTTTCCTCTATAATCCTCGGGTAGGTCTTCTCTATAAGCCTTGTCCTCACATCCCCCAGCACCCTTTCCCTGAACCTTGCCTTGAGAATACTTACAGGCACCCTGCCCTTCCTGAAACCAGCAACGACCACCTCTGTTCCGAGATCTCTGTAGGCAGAGTCTATCTCCCTTGCCACCTCATCAGCTGGTATCTCTACGGTGAGCCTCTTTTTTACCGTACTTATGTCCTCTATATTTACCTTCATCTCCTTTTCTGTCATCTCCATCGCTCCTTTTTAGAAGATAACACCTGGTGCGAGAGGGGGGAGTCGAACCCCCACGGTTGCCCACCAGATCCTAAGTCTGGCGCGTCTGCCAGTTCCGCCACTCTCGCCCGTAGAATCACCAGACCCCATGAACCATTACCCTCTGTCAAAAGGGACCCTTCATTATCCCCTTCCCAGGAAACATCGACTCCAGGACCCTGTGTCTTTGAAAAGAAATTATGAGGGAGGTGTGGGCTTTCATCGGTCAGGACATTGTCCCCAGGGAATTGCACATGGGGTGCTGGACCCGGGGCATTCACCCTCTTATAGAAGCCTCCCCTAAGAAACAATTATATTGGTTTCTACCGAGCCTTGCAACAAAAATGGTCTCACAGGTGGGGCTGGGGGGTGGGTCCCTGTATCATGTGGACTTGTTTTTGAGCTTGAATTTCCTCACATTTTCCATGAGCTTATTATTCAGTTCCACCAGTCTCTTAACAGCCCTGTCTGTCTCATTTGCCTTCTGGATATTCTCAACCGAAACCCTCCTTACAGCCTCGATGGCATCGTGTATCTTGAATATACTTTTACTCTGCTCCCTTATCACCGTGTTTATGTGGGCGACCATCCTGTTTACCTCTTCCATGGTCTTTGTTATCTGCTCGTTTGCCTCTGCCTGGGATTTGGTAGCCCCCTTGACCTTGAAGGCTATCTCTATCATCTGCTCTGTGGATTTGTTTATATGGTCGCTCTTTCTTGCCTGTTCGTGTATGGCATTTACTATCCTGCGGGTCATCTCAGCCACCCTCTCGGTTGCATCCACCACCATACGGCTCCTTTTGGTCTGTTCAACCGTTGTCCTGGCTATCTCGTGTACACTCGTGGTAGACCTTCTGGCACTGTTCACTATCTTGGTAAGTGCCTCCCTTGCCTCCTTAGAGAGGTAGACCCCCTCCTCCACATATTCCTGCCCCTTTTCCATTACCCTGACTGCCCTGGAGGTCTCCCTCTCTATGGCACCGATTATCTCTGATACCTCCTTGGTGGATGTGGTGGTCCTTTCCGCAAGGTCCTTTATCTCGCCAGCTACCACAGAAAAACTCTTCCCCTGCTCACCTGACTGGGCTGCAATGATGGCAGCGTTCAGGGCAAGAAGGTTCGTATCCTCTGCCACCTCCTGTATCACGTCGAGTATCCTGCCTATATCTGTCACCCTGTTCTTCAGGGTATTTATGACGATGGTCGCATCCTGTATGAATCCCCTTATCCTCTCTATCCCATCCATGGTCCTC
>WGFF01000054.1 GCA_015492355.1 Deltaproteobacteria bacterium | reverse complement strand
GGTGTATTCCTTTCCATCTACTGGAATATCAAGAGCAAGAGGCATGAGCTCCTGGGAGAAAAGGTAAAGGCGAGCAGACTCATGGCAGAGCCCATCCTGAACTCCATATACGTGGACATGCTCGACGAAAAGCCAGACCTTGTACGGTACTTTATAGATGCGCTCAGGACAGTGGAGGGCACAGAACGCATCCAGATCATAAGGAGTAACGGTATAGAGGAGGCGTTTCAGGATTTAAAGACCATCGAGGCTGTAAGGAAGGTTGTGGGATACACAAAGACAGAGTGGCTGGAGAACCATCCCAACAAGAAACACAACATTGCAGAGGGCGTGCAGAACGAGGAGTTCAAAAGGGCTTTTGAACAGTTGAAGGAAAACTGGGATAGAGGTGCAATATACTACATCGAAAAGACAGGTGACAGACCCATATTCACGTATCTGCAACCGATAGAAAAGAGACAGGGATGTGACAGGTGTCATACAGGTGAGGGGGCAAGGGGCATACTCATGATATCCCTCTCCCTTGAGGATATGTACCTGAGCCTTGCAAAGACCAGGAATCAGTGGATAATAATCGGTTTTCTCGCCGTCACCGTGGGCGGGATGCTCCTTTCCTTTGTCATAAAGAGGTCTATAACAGAACCGATAGAAAAGACTGTCAACGTCCTCAAGAGGATATCCGAGAATCTCGAAAGCAGTAACGGCATAACAGAGAAGATAAACGTCGCCTCCGATGACGAGATAGGCTATCTTGCAAGGACCTTCAACAACATGCTCGAGGCACTGCGAAAGAGGGATGATGAAAAAAGGAGACTCCTTGAGACCGTGATAAAGAGCAGGGAAGAATGGGTTGCCACATTCGATGCCATCCAGGACCTCATATCCATACATGACAGGGACTCAAGGATAGTCAAGGTCAACAGGGCATTTGCGAGAAAATTCAACGCAGAACCAGAGGACCTCCTCGGCAGAAAATGCTATGAACTTCTATACGATAAGGCAGGTTACGATACCAGGTGTCCCCATCTGAGAACCCTTGAGACAGGAAGGATAGAGAGTGTAGAGGTGGATGATATGGTCTTCAATGGTATCTATCAGGTGATAACCTATCCAATATTCAGCAATACAGGTGAGGTCTGGGCGGTTGTACATATTGCAAGGGACATAACAAAGGAGAAGACCCTCCAGGAACAACTCCTCCATTCCGAGAAACTCAGCAGTATAGGCAAGCTCGTTGCAGGCATAGCCCATGAACTAAACAATCCGCTTATGGGTATAATGGGCTACAGTCAGCTCCTCATAGACATGCCAGGGGACAAATCGCTCGAAGAGATAAAGGAAAAACTCCAGAAGATATACCACGAATCCATAAGAACCGCAAAGATAGTCCAGAACCTCCTTACCTTTGCAAGGAGCAGAAAGGCGGAAAAGAACTATCACGACATAAATACCATACTCAAGCAGACACTCGAACTGAAGGAATACTCCCTTAAGACAAACAATATCGAGGTCGTTCTCGATCTTGAGCCGAATCTGCCCAAGACCATGGTGGACTTCTACCAGCTGGAGCAGGTGTTTATAAACATTATAAACAATGCAGCAGATGCCATCGTGGCGTACAGGGAGAGAGGTAGACTGGAGATACGGACGAGCCTTGAGGATGATATGATAAAAATAACCTTCAGGGACGATGGCCCAGGCATACCGAATGATATAATACACAAGGTCTTCGACCCCTTCTTTACAACCAAAGAGGTGGGAAAAGGCACAGGGCTGGGGCTATCCATAACCCACGGTATAATAACCGAACACGGTGGCACCATAAACATTACAAGCCCACAGGAAGGCGGAAGCCTTGTAACCATAACACTCCCTGTGATACAGAAGACAGAAAGCACTGACGGTGTATCCCTGAACAGCATGGTGAACAGGGAGGTCTACAACGGGGATACCCTGCTTGTAGTGGATGACGAGAAGGCTATAAGGGAGTCTCTATCGGATATACTTACAAGGGAAGGGTTCAAGGTGGAGATGGCAAGGGACGGGAAGGAGGCACTCGATGCACTGGAAAGGCAGAGATTCTCGCTGATAGTGGCTGATGTGAAGATGCCAGGGGTGGGAGGAAAGGAACTGTACGAGATTATCAGTAAAAAATATGCCTACATGAAAAACAGGATAATACTCCTTACAGGGGATGTGTTCAGTAACGATGTGAGGGAGTTCTTCAAGACGAGCGGGTGTCCTTACATCCTAAAACCCTTTGAACCGCGCGAACTCATAAAGATGGTAAAGGAGATTATCTCCTCAAGGGCGGGTGAGGACAATCCACCCGGTTAGGTTTGTAGTGGAGAGGTCAGCCATTCATCCCCCTCCACAGGACAGGGCATCCTGCGGGTACCATATTATGTTGTCTTCTTAAAGAAAGACCGCTCTACAGGATCATGTATGTATCCCTTCCGGTTGCAGGGCTGATTGTCCCTGTCATCTATCGACCCTCCTTCAGAACTCCATACCCAGCTGGGTTGTGAACCTCTTTCTCCACTTACCACCACCCAGTCTGCCGTGCATGTACTCGAAGGCAACCACCGTGTTGTCGAATGGTCTGTAGGCGAACTCCACCCCGTACTGTTCCTCTGGAAAATCCAAAAACTCCCTGCTACCCTCGTATCTCAGGGAGCACTCCACGAAATCACTTATAATATAGGCAACCTCCATATTGTATGCCTGTGGCCTGTCTCCCCTTCCATTGTTGTTACTGTCGAGGTCCTTGGCATCGAATCCTGTACCTGCCCCTATATACTCCCAGCTCAAAAGCCATCTCTTGAACGATATATCCAGAAAGAGCCCTATACCCGGTACCTCCTTGTGGATATTCCTCCCTGTAAGCCCTATCTTTGTGTCCGCAAGATTGGACAGATAGGAAGCACCTATCTTTGTGTTATCGAGGGGCAGTATGTTGAGGCTCACAACCACATCGTCGATACTGTTGTCCCCATCCTTCATGGTATCGCCATTGAATATACCGATGGATAGATCGAGGGCTTTGGTACTGTAGCCTGCAAGGAAGGCGGTCTGCCTTGTCTCGCCGAGTTCGAGTATGAGTGGGTCGGTTATGAAGTGGGTCTTGAGTACGCCGAAGGGAAGGTACATCCTTCCAGCGGTAAGGCTTAAGCCATATCCCACCTCCACTGTAACCGTAGCCTCATCAAGTTCCATGGGCTCTGTGATATCCTCCTCATATAGAAAGAGCACATGCCCTGCCATGCCATTGGCTTCTACATCCATATCAAACTCGACCGTTGCGAGCAAGATATCCGAACTACTCCCTTTTGCATCATCGTCCTCCACAAAACCCTCTATCTCCATCAGCCCACCGAAGTATAACTTCTTTATTATCTCCCTTACAAGACCAGGGGCCTTTTTCTCCTTGAGGGTATGATACAGGTCTGCCTGTCTTCTCTCCAGACTTTCGAGCCTTTTTTTCAGTACCTTTATCTCCTGTGTAGGGTCCCCTCCGTAACAGATGAGGGGTGTCACAATGATATGAAAAAGCACAAGATATAGAATCCTTGGTCTTAAACATTTCATCATATCACCAGAAACCTGTCCATGATATGGGGGTGGAGAGTTTTTTTCGATGCCACACTGTGCAGGCGGGTAAGGCTCACTCAACGAGGGAAGAGAGTTTTACGACCCTTATACCTTCCCTTTCGAGTTCTGGTATCATGTCCTTGAGCACAGATATGGTCTCTGGATAGGGATGCCCTATTGCCACAGCCTTTCCCTTCCTCCTTGCGATGCTCACGAGTTCCTCCATCTGTTTTCTTATATACTCCCTATCTCTTCTGTTATCGAGGAACACATCCCTGTCCGCTGTTTTAATACCCATCTGTTTTGCTATCCTGCCTGCAACAGAGTGGGCTGTGGTTCTACTGTCGAGGAAGAAGATATCCCTTTTTTTGATGACCTCCAGTACCGCCCTCATGAGGTCTTCATCCTCGGTGAATCTTGAACCCATGTGGTTGTTCACACCCTTTACAAAGGGCACTGCACCCAGGTTCTCCTCCACAAGGCTCTGCACCCTGTCCTCTGACATATGGGTAAACAGGGCATGTTCTCCTGGATCGTACCTTTCGGTATCCTTTGGCTCCATGGGCAGATGGAGCAGTACATCCCAGCCCTTTGAATGAGCCTGCTCTGCAACCCGTAAGGAATACTTGAGATAGGGAAGAACAGCCACAGTAATAGGTACGTCCAGGTCGAGCAGTTCCCTGAATCTTCCAAGGTCATAGCCCAGATCGTCTATCACTATGGCGACCCGTGGCTTAAGGGGTGTGGGCTTTACAGATGGAGGGGGCTTTGGTCTCTCCACAGGGGGATAGACAATCTCGGGTAGACGGTCTATCCTTACCTTCTGCGGTGGAAACAGTCCCTTCCAGAGGATAAAAAAGACCCCTCCTCCAAGCACCGCAAGGACGATAAAGAGGACAGTATATGTAAGGGGCACCCTTTTGTATCTTCTTTTCCTGCCCTTTCCTGCCACCTTATTTCTCAGGAGTCAAGCTTGGTGGTGTTCATGGTCTGCTGAAAGATGTACCAGCTTTTGAGATAATCGAGTGCCCTCTTGAGCTGTATATCCTGTCCCTCTTTTGCCTCTATCTCCTCCTCTGTTATGCGCAGTTTTTCCTCTTTCTTCTCAGGGGTGTCCTCTTCTTCTTCGAGGTGTCCCTTGAGGTCCCTCTCCTTTATATGCGCCTTTACGATGCGTCCCACCATGATATCTGGTTCGATACCCTTTGCCTGTATCGATCTCCCTGAGGGTGTATAGTACTTGGATGTGGTAAGCCTCAGGGCAGAGCCGTCTGAAAGGGGTATTATGGTCTGTACAGAGCCCTTTCCAAAGGTGGGTGTGCCGAGTATGACAGCCCTTTTGTGATCCTGTAGTGCACCTGCGACTATCTCAGATGCACTTGCACTGCCACCGTTTACCATAACGACCATGGGAAAGTGTGGATGGGTACCCTTCTCATCCGCATTGAAGGTCATATCCTGCCCTGGTGCCCTGCCCTTGGTGTAGACTATAAGTCCTGAGCTTATGAACTTGTTTGCCACTGCAACGGCTTGCTGAAGCAATCCACCAGGATTGTTCCTCAGGTCGAGTATGAGTCCCCTGAGCTCCCCCCTTCTTGAGCCGAGCTCATCAAGGGCCTTTTCAAGCTCCTCTGCTGTATGCTCCTGGAAGTTGGTTATACGTATGTATCCGAACCCATCCTCAAGACTCCTGAACTTGACACTCTTGACCCTTATTACATCCCTTACAAGGGTGAAGGGCTTGGGCTCTGTAAAGCCCTCACGCATTATCCACAGGGTTATCTCGCTACCACTCGGACCCCTTATGAGTTTGACAGCCTCATTGAGGGTCATATCGCTCGTGGGCTTGTCCTCTATCTTCACTATCTTGTCCCCTGCCTTTATGCCAGCCCTGTAGGCAGGTGTGTCCTCTATGGGTGCTATAACAGTGAGTATCCCATCCCTTATACCTATTTCTATGCCGATACCACCGAAACTACCCTTTGTCTCGACCTGCATCTCTCTGTAGTCCTCAGGTGTGAGAAAGGTGGAATGGGGATCGAGATTTCTCAACATACCACGTACAGCATTGTAGATGAGTTCCCTTGAGTCCACCTCCTCTGCATAGTTATCCTCTATGATGCTCACCACATCGGTGAATATCTTGAGATTTTCGTAAGTATCAGTCGAGACAGCACTTACACGCTGTGACATCCCCCACGACGCAATGGCAAACACCACCGCTATGAACATCCCGACAAAGATCCTTGGACCGGATAATCTCCTGATTATCATCTGTTATTCCTCCCGTGTTTATTTCTTTAGGTAATGGGTATCTTTTTCGGACTAAATCCTGAGGGAAACCCCTTTTGTAAAAGGGGTT
>WGFF01000053.1 GCA_015492355.1 Deltaproteobacteria bacterium | reverse complement strand
CCATTACCTCGCACATCTGCACTGAAACCCTTGTAGCGATAGGGGGCTTAGCGATTCGGGGTATTCTCAATATTCCTGTACTCGAATATACAAAAACCCTCTTTCTTCCATCTAAAATAATCCCTCAGTATCCTTTCATGGTCGAATACAAGGGGTTCTGGAAGGTCGTCCTCTGTGAAGAGCCCCACCTCACGAGCATCGTCCCTGGCAGCGGGTCTGCCCTCTGCCTCTGCAACGAATACGACGGATATGGTATGGAATCTGGGGTCACGTCCTGGATCGGAGTAGGAATGGAGCTGGGTTATGAGTCTTACCTTGAGGGATGTCTCCTCCTCTGCCTCCCTTACTGCGGCATCCTCAAGGCTCTCTCCGTAGTCCACGAACCCGCCCGGTATCGCCCATCCATGGGGTGGATTCTTTCTCTTTATGAGCACTATCCTTCCATCTACCTCGATTATTATGTCCACGGTTGGAAGGGGGTTTCTCCTCTCCATGTACTATGCCACCTCCACCGCCCTCAGATACCTTGCATTGTCCTCTGGAAGGGTCGTATTTATGAACATGCCTGAGCCGAGCTCGAACCCTGCGGATCTTACAAGCCTCGGCACTATGCTCAGGTACCAGTGGCAGTATTCGTTCTCAGAGTCTTTTGGTCTGCTGGAACGTATAACGTAGTTGTAATCGGGATCATCAAGCCCCCTGTGGAACTTACTCAGTACAGTGTTCAGATGGTAGGCAAGGTCTCTGGTCTCCTTTTCGTCTATACTACAAAAGGATGCAGAATGTCTCTTGGGTATTATCCATGTATGGAATGGTGTGAGTGCTGCATAGGGTATGAAGGTAAGGAAGTGCTCGGTATCTATCACAATCCTCATCCCGTCTGCCATCTCGCTCCTCAGTATATCGCATACAAGACACTCGCCCGTATCGTCGAAGTAATGCATCGCAGCGTTTACCCTGTCCCTGAACTGCACAGGCACCACTGGTGTGGCTATGAGCTGTGAATGGGGATGTTCAAGGGATGTACCCGCATCCTCTCCATGATTCCTGAAGACAATGACATGTTCCACCCTCTCATCCCTGTATGCCTCAAGAAACCTCGCCCTGTAGGTACGTATTATCTCCTCCACACCCTGTATATCCATGAGTGCAGGGTTGGTATTGTGTAGGGGGGACTCTATTATAACCTCATGGGTACCCACACCTGTAACCATGCGTCTTGGACCGTCTATCCTCCTCTGCCTCGTACCTTCATCCGAAAGGGCGGGGTATTTGTTCTTCACAACCCTTATCCTCCATCCGCCCTCTCCATCGAGCCTGAAGCACTCCTGCGGGGTCATGGCTTCGTTACCGGGACAGAAGGGACACCCCTCTGAATGTACGGGTATATCCCTCCTCCTTCGAGACCTCTTAAAATCCTCAGGTCTCTTTGCCCTCTCCCTTGCGATTATGACCCATTCCCTGGTAACAAGGTTGAGCCTGAGTTCAGACATAAAGACCCTCCCATCGAATACTTTAACAGAACCCCGCCACACTGGCAACAATAATGGTTGATTCTCCGCTGGAATAATGGTATGGGTAGTCTTTACAGGAAATTGCTTCAGGGGGCAAAGCCCCCTGAAACCCCCAATTATTACTAAGGTACGTGTAATTATCATAAAAAGCAACTGCGTTGCTTTGCTTCAGGGGGCAAAGCCCCCTGAAACCCCCGTTTTTACCGGGGAAAACCCTCTGGGCTATTGCCCTTTTTTGGTAAAAAAGTGTTTTCCCCTGTCCCCTTTCCCAGAGAACTTTTAGATTAAAAGTTTTGGGGAAGGGAGTTTGAGGGAAACCCCTTTTACAAAAGGGGTTTCCCTCAGGATTTAGTCCGAAAGAGATACCCAACAGAGGAGGCGTTAAGGAGATGGGTCTTCTGCAGGACAAGAAAGGTATTATATTTGGTGTTGCCAACGAAAGGAGCATAGCCTGGGCTATAGCAAAGGCTCTCAGGAGGGAAGGGGCTCATCTTGCGTTCACCTATGCAAACAAGACCCTTGAATCGAGGGTAAAGCCACTGGCAGAATCCATGGGCTCAGAGATAGTACTGCCATGCGATGTAACGGTGGATGGGGAGATAGATGGTGTTTTCGATACCATAAAGGAGCGCTGGGGTGGGCTGGATATAGTGATACATTCCATTGCCTTTGCAGAGAAGAACGAACTCAAGGGGATGTTCATGGATACATCGAGGGAGGGTTTTAGGATTGCCATGGATGTGAGTGTCTACTCCCTCGTTGCCATAACCCGCAGGGCTCTGCCCCTCATGGAGGGCAGGGGTTCGAGCATAGTAACCCTTACTTACTACGGTAGCGAGAAGGTGGTAAAAAACTACAACGTTATGGGTGTATGCAAGTCAGCCCTGGAGTCAGCGGTAAGATACCTTGCCTCTGACATCGGTCCAAGGGGTGTAAGGATAAACGCCATATCCGCAGGACCGGTAAAGACCCTTGCAGCAATGGGTATATCGGGGTTCAGGGACATACTCGATGTTGTGGAGAAGAAATCCCCTCTGAGACGGAATATCACACAGGAGGATGTTGCATCCACAGCCCTCTATCTCGCATCATCCCTTTCGAGCGGGGTAACAGGTGAAGTGATATACGTGGATTCTGGGTACCACATCATGGGTGTTTAGATCATGCGTATAATAGCAGACCTCCATATACACACGAAGTATTCGAGGGCAACAAGCAGGGAGATGAACCTCGATAGCATGGCTATGTGGGCGAGGATGAAGGGTATAGGTCTTCTCGGCACCGGGGATTTTACCCATCCTGCCTATCTTGCATCCATCGAAGAGAGGCTTGAGCCCGCAGAGAGGGGGCTTTTTGCAAGGAAGAATATGCCTGATGAACCACTCAGGTTCATGCTCACCGCAGAGGTAAGTAACATCTACACCCAGGATGGAAGGGTAAGGAAGATACACAACCTTATCTATGCCCCAGACATAGAGGTGGTGCGGAAGATCAACAAGACCCTTGCAAGATACGGAAATCTCTACGCAGACGGAAGACCCATATTCGGCTTCTCAGCCATCGATCTCGTAAAGATAGTGATGGATGCATCCCCTGACTGTATGGTCATACCTGCACATGCCTGGACACCCTGGTTTTCTATCTTTGGGAGCAGGTCGGGTTTCGACTCCATAGAGGAATGCTTCGGTGAGTACTCAAGGTACATATATGCGATTGAGACAGGGCTCTCCTCCAACCCGCAGATGAACTGGCGTCTTTCAGGGCTTGACAGTATATGCCTTGTCTCCAACTCAGATGCCCATTCACCAGCCAAACTCGGAAGAGAGGCAAATGTGTTCGACTGCGAGATGGACTATTACGAGATAACACGCATCATAAAGGAAAAGGACAGGGAGAGGTTCCTCTTCACTATAGAGTTCTTCCCTGAAGAAGGCAAGTACCATTACGACGGACACAGGGGATGCGGTATACTCTTCTCACCCGAGGAGACCATAAAGGCAGATGGGCGATGCCCGGTATGCGGTGAGAACGTAACCGTCGGGGTTATGAGCAGGGTCGAGGAGCTTGCGGACAGACCAGATGGATTCGTACCAGAAGGTGCCATACCATGCAGGCACCTTGTACCGCTCGAAGAGATACTCTCAGAGGCACTCAACTCGGGTGTGAACACAGTTACTGTCAAAAAAGAGTACAAAAGGCTCGTACAGGAGGCGGGCAGTGAGTTCACACTACTGCTCGATCTACCTGAAGACGAGATAAGGAGGTTT
>WGFF01000052.1 GCA_015492355.1 Deltaproteobacteria bacterium | reverse complement strand
GGAGCAGGGTGTGGGTCGATGTCCTGCGTCAGGTGGTGGAGATGGCGAGTTTTACAGATGCCTCCATCCTCATTACAGGAGAGACAGGTACTGGCAAGGAACTCCTTGCAAGGCTCATCCATGACCTTGACAGACGGTCTGAAAAGGGTGAATTTGTAATCCTCGACTGCACAACCATAGTACCCGAACTCTCTGGAAGCGAGTTTTTCGGTCACGAAAGGGGTGCCTTTACAGGTGCCATCTCCACACGTGATGGTGCCTTTGCAATGGCAAACAGGGGCACCCTCTTCCTCGATGAGGTGGGTGAGCTCCCCCTCCAGCTCCAGGCACAACTCCTGCGCGTCATACAGGAAGGCACATACAAACGCGTTGGAGGGAACAAATGGTTCACCACAAGATTCCGTCTTCTCTGTGCGACCAACAGAGACCTCCTCAGTGCGGTCAAAGAGGGAAGGTTCCGCTATGACCTTTACTGCCGTATCGCTGGATGGGTATGCAGGCTCCCCTCCCTGAACGAGCGAAGGGATGATATCCTCTCCCTTGTTCATCACTTCATGAGACAGTTCCATCCTCACACCGACCCACCCGAGCTGGATGAGGCAGTACGCAGATACCTCGTAGAGAGGCAGTATCCTGGCAATGTGCGCGAACTCAAGCAGCTTGTATCGTGCATCATGTACCGTCACGTGGGACAGGGACCGGTAACAGTGGGAGACATACCTGTTGAGGAACGTCCAGTGGCAGGGATGAATACCGGGGCATGGATGGATGGGGCGTTCGAAAGGTCCATCCACACCGCCCTTTCATGTGGGATCGGGCTAAAGGAGATAAGGAGACACACAGAGGATATTGCAGTGCGTATAGCATTGAGCGAGGAAGATGGCAATATCCAGCGAGCCGCACGCAGGCTCGGTATAACCGACAGGGCTCTTCAGATGCGTCTTGCAAACCAGAGAACGGATGGAAACCCCCTCCTTTGTAAGAGGTAATAGTTGAAAAATACGCAGGGCTGAGCCTGCACGAAAAAACTCTTCTGGAGACGGTCTATCCATCCACTGGCTTTCCATCCGACCTGTTAGGACCCAACAGTATGAGCCACTATCAAGGCTTTTTATCAGTTCCTTTCCTCCACCACATTTATTCTGCCAGGGGGCATTTTCATCCCACAAGCCTTACCCGTCTTTCCCCTGTGGCTGCCATCCTCACTGCCATGGTGTATGCATCTACAGGGCTGAACCCAGCGGACAGACGTAGCCATGTGTAGAGTACAAGCCATGCACCGTCTGCATGACGGAAGTATGTATGTGCATATATACCGGGGCGTGGTCTTATGCCATCGGGCATGCGTCCCATGGCAAGGTATCCCTGCCTCGCACCTATCCATGTACGTGGTATGGAGAGTCCCCTTGCAGATGGCGAGGTGAGCCATTCAACGAGTAAGGAAAGTGCCTCTGCCTGCCTCTGGGTGGGCAGTACGTATCTTCCTTTATGTGCCCATCCAGCAGTTATGATTCCACTCCATGGCAAGCCCTTCCGTAGATGCCCTGGATAATATGGATTGACCACCTCTATACCCACGGAGGCAGTGTTGTGCGGGGCTGCGTGACTGTGTCTTTCGTTCAGGAGGTCTCCGTGCTGTGTGACCACACCATCTCCATCCACTATGAAGTGGACACTGAGCCCCCTTCTTCTCAACACATTGACAGTGCCTTTCATACTGCGTGTTACTGACTCGTGTATAATTATCTCGTTTACAGTCCTTCCTGCCCTACCCCTGGCGGTAAAGTGGTGTACAGAAGGGGCAAGGTAGTTTCGTACCCTGAGTCCACTTGGTGGGGTGAGATGTATGCCTCCTATGATAATCGTATCTGTGCGCCCTGTGGCTGTATGAGGTGGCTGTGCTCCTGCCTGCACAAGGGCTCGCTCTGTCCTCAGACCGACTATGCCATCGGGGGTGAGTCCTCTGCTTCGCTGAAAGGCACGTATTGCACTGCGTGTCTTTGGACCGAGTATGCCATCCACCACAAGGTTGATACCGAGGATACGGTTAAGGGAGCGCTGTACCCACCTTATGTAGTCCCTGCTCTTTCGGTTTATCTCTCCTTCTACTGGTATTTCGTACTTGTATGCTTCCATTGCCCTGTCCTCCTTCCTGAAAATGAACCGTGGAGTGGTATAACCTTTCTGAGACCATCCACAGCCCTTTCTATATCCCTGCGTGTATGGAGTGCGGTTATGATGAAGGCTATACGTTCTGGATGGCGTAAGCCACCGAGAACCACGGTCTTTATCCCCCTGCTCAGTAGCTCACTGTGTATCCGCACCACATCCCCCTCCCTGAAGGCAAGTGTCTGTACAGGAAAGAACCCTCCGTGTGGTCGAAGCCCCATCTCCATGAGAAGGGCTCTAAAATATCCAACAAGAGAGAGCACTTTCCTTCTGAGGCTATCTCCATGGATGGTGTTAATCCTGAGGGCACGTTCCGCACCGTGCACCACCGCTGTGGAGGGTGGACTGCAATGTACCCTGGTCTTGCTTCTCTTTTTGAAGTCTTCTATGTATCTCCTCGTTCCTGAAAGCACTGCCACAGGCACACCAAAGCCCTTTGCAAGGGATGATATAATCAGTACCTTCCTTCCC
>WGFF01000051.1 GCA_015492355.1 Deltaproteobacteria bacterium | reverse complement strand
CAAAAAGGGGTTTCCCTCAATCTCCCTTCCCCAAAACTTCTGGTCTAAACCCTTTTGGAAAAAGGGGCAGGGAAACGCCCTTACTTACCAAAAAAGGGTCTCCCTTCAGGAAAATTTAAGTTTTAAAAATATCCTATTTGAAGGGTTGAGTCAAGGGCAAATATACGGATTTCCGTATACTTATGGAAGGTGGATCAGGTGAATACAAGGGGGGTGTATTCCTTTTCGAATGCCTCTGCAACAGCCCTGTGGGTTATCCTGCCGTTGTGGATGTTGACACCCCGTCTGAGGGAAGGGTCATCTGTGACCGCATCTTTGAGCCCCTTCCTTACAAGGGTAAGCACATAGGGGAGTGTTGCGTTTGTAAGGGCGTAGGTGGAGGTCTCTGGTACAGCACCGGGGATGTTCGAGACCCCGTAATGTATAATACCATCCACCTCGTATACTGGTTCTGCGTGTGTTGTTGGTCTTATGGTCTCCACGCATCCACCCTGGTCAACGGATACATCCACTATAACCGAGCCCTTCTTCATGATGGAGAGCATATCCCTGGTTACAATCCTCGGTGTCCTTGCACCCGGCAGATGTACAGCCCCCACAAGGAGGTCAGCCTCCCTAAGGGTAGTCTCTATATTGTAGGAATTGGACATGAGTGTCCTCACCCTTCCACCGAAGAGGTCATCGAGGTACCTGAACCGTTCGAGATTGAGATCGAGTACAGTAACCTCTGCACCCAGTCCAACAGCCATCCTGGTGGCATTCACACCAACGGTACCAGCACCTATAACAGCAACACTCCCCCTTCTGACCCCGGGCACACCACCAAGCAGTACACCCCTGCCACCGTAGGGTTTTAGCAGATAATGCGCACCTGCCTGCACAGAGAGTCTACCCGCTATCTCGCTCATGGGCTTCAGTATGGGCAGGAGACCATCATCCCTCTGGACGGTCTCGTATGCAATGGCAGTAACACCACTTTTGAGAAGCACCTCTGTAAGGGACCACGAAGAGGCAAGATGGAGGAAGGAGAAGAGTATCAAACCCTCCCTCAGATACCTATACTCCTCTTTTTGTGGCTCCTTTACCTTGATAATAAGGTCTGCCCTCCTGAAGACCTCCTCAGGGTTTTCAACTATCTCTGCACCTGCCTCGACGTATTCCTCATCGGATATACCGCTTCCTCTGCCAGCCCCCCTCTCCACTATCACCCTGTATCCACCTTCTCTGAGCACCCTCACACCAGAGGGAACCATCGAGACCCTGTACTCATTGTTCTTTATCTCCCTCGGAACACCTACTATCAACTCGAAGCCCCTCCTCATACCTTACAGAGTGGCAGGACCTCCCTCATGAGAAAGTCGATATTCCTTTTAAGCGACTCTATATCCTCCACCGAGGGAGGTATACCCTTCTCTGTATCCCTGATAGAGTCCACCACAAAGACATCACCGTATCTCCTCTTTATCTCATCCGGCACCCTTTCAGGGACATCCATACCGTTCATCACAGCCCATACAATCGTCCATGCCCTTGCCACATTGAATATATTGTACCCGCCTCCGCCGAGAGCAACCCACGGGCAACCGAAGGAACGAAACCCGTATATCATCCTTTCGAACCCGGATGTTGTAAGGTTGAGATGGGTTATGGGGTCTCCACGGAAGGTATCCACACCGAGCTGGGTAACGAGCACATCTGGAGCGAATGCCTCCACAAAGGGTACCACCACATCCTCAAAGGCGATGATAAAAAGGTCATCACCCGCCCCTGGTGGCAGTGGGACATTCACACTGTATCCCCTGCCTTCTCCCTCACCTGTATCGTTTATGCTACCTGTACCGGGAAAGAGAAACCTCCCATCCTCGTGTATGGATATGGTAAGTACATCCCTTGTGTTGTAGAATGCCTGCTCCACACCGTCACCGTGGTGGGCGTCTATGTCCACATAGGCAACCCTCTTACCCTTTTTGAGGAGATATTTTATGACAACCACAGGGTCGTTTATGTAACAGAATCCCGATGCCCTGTCAGGGAAGGCATGATGGAGTCCTCCTGCTATGTTGAAGGCAGAATCCACCCTTCCCTCCACCACAAGCTCACCCGCCTGCACCGACGCCCCTGTTGAGTAGCTCGACCATTCAAACACACCCCTGAAGGCTGGATTGTCACCATAGCCCAGACCATACCTTATACCCTCCCTGGGTACATTGCCAGAATCTGCCTCCTTGAGTGCGGATAGGTACTCAGGGGTGTGAAAGGAGAGTATCTCCTCGTCCGTTGCCCTCCTTGCAGGAATGACCTCTGCCCAGGAAAGATCGAACAATCCCAGGGCTTCTATAAGTTCATAGGTTATCCTGAGCCTTACAGGTCTCATGGGGTGATCGAAACCATAGGAAAAAGAGGCGAATCTGTCCGAGTATATGAAGGCGGTCTTCATGATCTACTGCAGGTGGAGATCATCTTCCCCTGAGGAAGGTCTCCACCTCAATCCTCATCCAAAAGATTCAATCCCTATGGAAAGGGTATCTGAAGTAGCCCCCCTGTGGTTCAAAGACCTCGACAAAATGGGGAATCCCATCAGTGCCTCAGGAATACCTTTCTTGGACGCACATCTGTAGAATGGTCCTTCGGTGGAATGGGTGTCCTCATGAGGTGGAGTCTTCTCTGTCTTCTGAGTCTCCTGTATATCCTCACCCAGGCACATTCCATCTCCATATTGACCTCGCACATGCCATCCGCCACACCCCCGCAGGGTCCATTGAGGAGTCCCTTGGGGCACTCTGTATGAGGACAGATGGATGCGGTTCTATCGAGCACGCATTCACCGCACAGGGAACATCCTTCATGGAATCTACCGTGCCTCTCCACAGAGGCAAGAAAGAGTGTATCAAGGGCAGGTATGACAGGCACCCTCTCATCGCACACATCAGCCACTGTCCTCACACCAGCCCCGCAGGCAAGTACAACCATGGCTTCTGCCCCCCTTATCTCTTCCCTTTTCCTGAGCTCCATCCTTATGCGCTGTCTGTAACAGGTCTCATCTACAAGGGATGTTCCTGTAACCTCCACACCCCTCCTTTCGAGTGTCTCCTTCATCTCATCGAGTTCCCTTCTCCCACCTGTGTAGCACTGCTCTGCACAGGCGTTACAGCCGAAAAGATGGACCCTCTTTCTTCCATCCAGTGCGTCTACTATGGTGGATATGTCCTTTTTCTTAGTAACTATCAAGGTCTCTCTCCAATCCTCCTCTTTGCGGATTCTACAGTATTTTTGAGAAGCATGGCTATGGTCATGGGTCCCACACCACCGGGTACAGGTGTTATGTACGATGCCCTCTTTACAGCCTCATCGAACTCTACATCACCAGTAAGCCTTCCATCCTCTGTACGGTTGATACCCACGTCTATAACCATGGCACCCTTCTTTATCCATTCACCCTTGACAAACCCTGCCCTGCCTACTGCCACAACGACCACATCCGCCTTTCCTATCTTGTCCGAAAGCCCCCTGGTCCTTGAATGGCATACGGTCACTGTTGCGTTCCTTTCAAGGAGCATGAACACCATTGGTTTGCCCACGATATTACTCCTTCCCACCACAACACAGTCCCTGCCTGTAAGGTCATAGCCTGTGGAGTCTATAAGCCTCATTATACCTGCTGGTGTACATGGCCGGAAAAGTGGTGCTCCTGTAACGAGCCTGCCCATGTTGAAGGGATGGAAACCATCCACATCCTTCATGGGTGATATGCCCTCAAGTATCTCCCTTTCGTCGATATGGTCAGGCAGGGGAAGCTGGACCAGGATACCGTGGAGGTCATCCCTTCTGTTGAGTCCATCTATGAGTTCGAGCAGTTCCCTGGTATCCGTGGTTGCAGGGAGTGTATAGTTGAAAGACCTTATACCCACTTCCTCGCAGGCACGGGTCTTGTTTCTTACGTATACCTGTGATGCAGGGTCATCACCCACCAACACAACAGAGAGACCGGGTGTTATGGAATATTTCTCCTTGAGCTCCTCTATCTCCTTTTTAAGTTCTTCCCGTACCTTCCTGGCTTCTTCCTTACCGTTTATTATGGAGGCGGTATTCACATCCATAGGGCTTTAGTATACTCGAATACACAGAGGATTTCAAAAGAAATCCTGAAAAAAGGTCCCCCACAGGGTAGTAACACCCCTTGCCAGAAGAGCGAAACCCCAACAAAAACCCCCTGTGGCAGGCCGAGGAGAATTCCAGGTTAAAAAAACCCACAAAAACCCCTTCCAGCAGACCAACCCATGTCCTTTCTCTTGACAGGTGGATAGAGTCCTTATATTATCAAAGAAGGCTGGATTCATCTAAAAATCCTTTAATAAGGGAGGCAGAGTTATGGGTTTCTGGGAAAGGATAAGGGATGAGTTAAAGAAGACGGTGGAGGAGGGCTGGAGCGCTGTCAAGGACGGTGCAAAGATAGCCGCTGAAAAGGGAGAGGAGGTTGCGAAGATAGGCAGGATAAGGTATCAGCAGTTCCTGCTCCACAAAAAGGCAGAAAGAAGGTTTGCAGACCTCGGTGGAATGGTCTACGATATGGCAAAACCACCCTATGAGAACCCTCTATCCAATCCAGAGGTGATGAAGGTCATAGAGGAGATTAAAAAGATAGAAGAGGAATCCCAGCAACTGGAGGAAGAAAAGGAAAGGATAAGGAAAAAGGAGTCCCAGGAAGAAAAGCCCCCTGAAGAGGAAAAACAGGGCTAAAAGAGACCTCCAGGGACCGATACCGAGACTTCCCTCTCCACGACCTTACAAGACACCTTTTACAGACACCGGTCAAAAAAACACCTGATGTGGGCAGACTTCGATACAGGATAATACTCAAGTACATAGGTGGGGTTATTATAATCATCGGGGGTGCCTTCTCCGTTACTTCCCTTATCTCCCTTGTCCTTGGAGAGGGCACCCTCTTTGTTTTCTACCTCGTTCTCGCCCTTGCGTGTTTCCTCTCTGGCTGGTACCTGTTCGGAAGGATCCCTGAAAGGGATGTAACCATCTACGAGGGAACCGCCATTGCCTCCCTTTCCTTTCTCGTGGCAAGCATCATATCCGCAGTACCATTCATACTCGTGGGGGGCATGTCCCCGGTGGATGGATGGTTCGAGGCTATGAGTGGCTTTACGACCACTGGCTTTACCATGATGGATGTGGAGAGTTCGCATCCATCCCTTGTGTTCCTGAGAGCAATATCCCAGTGGCTCGGTGGAATGGGCTTTGTGGTCATAACGGTGAGCCTCTTTCTTGTGTCCGGGAGGTCTGCAGTTTTACTGCTCAAGGAAGAGGCAAAGGGAAAACTCTTCCCCCGTATAGCACGACATGTACAGGTTGTGGTGATAACCTACGGTATACTCAGTATGGTGGGTTTTCTCATGCTCCTGGTGTCAGGGCTTTCTATATTCGATGCCCTGTGCTACACCCTCTCTGGTATCTCCACCGGTGGCTTCTCTCCCACTGGGGATGTCATCACCCCTTCCATGATACCTTCCATGATGGTAATAATGCTCCTCGGTGCCATAAATCTCATCGTATACTACAAGCACTGGAGCAGGAAAAGAAACATCCCTGGCACAATACTCGAGGTGGTGAAGGAACCCCAGATTGTGTGGCTCCTCTCTATGATACTCATCCTCACCATTGCGGTAGGTGTTACCATGACCGAAAAAAACAGCTGGCTGGATGCACTCTTTGTTGCTGTGTCTGCCCAGACAACCACAGGCTTTTACACGGTGGATGTATCAGGGCTTTCAGCAGTTTCGCTACTCCTCCTTGTGGCTGGTATGTTTGTAGGTGGCTCCATGGGTTCTACCTCTGGCGGGATAAAGGTATTCCGTATAATGGCGTTCATAAGGGGTATACACAGATTCGTCCTTACGCACCATTATCCAAAGGAAATGGTCGTGCCAGAAAGGGAGGTTGCAAAAGAGGAACTCCTCGGTATATGTTATGTTATAGGTCTGTATGTGATGTTTATCTTCGGGGGTACACTTATCTTTGTCTGGCATGGACTCGATCCCCTGAGATCGCTATTCGATATAACATCGGCAGTCGGTACGGTGGGGCTTTCCTCTGGTATAGTCTCACCTGAGCTTGCATGGGACCTCAAGATGGTGGTCATATTCCTCATGTGGGCTGGCAGGCTCGAGTTCGTACCCCTTGTTGTATGGGTATATTCCTTCTTTCTGAAGGAGACCTTCTTGTAGGAGGAATGGACAATAGATGAGGATAATAATAAGTGGTGGCGGGGATATAGGGCGTCTTACAGCAGAGAGCCTTGTGAACGCAGGGCACGAGGTCGTTATTATCGAAAGACAGAGGGATGTGTGTGAGAGGCTTGCGGAGGAACTGGATGTACTCGTTATATGCGGTGATGCCACAAGACCGGATGTGCTTGAGAAGGCAGGGATAGAAAAGGCAGACCTCATAATAGCGCTCAGCGGGGATGATAAGATGAATCTGCTTACCGCCCTTGTTGCAAGGGAGGAATACGATATAAAGAGGGTGATAGTGAAGCTCGATGACCCTGCCTTCAATATGGTGTGTCAGAGGCTCGGTGTGGAGGAGATAGTCAATCCCAAGATAGCAACTGCAAAGCATATATCAGATATGGCAAGAAGACCCCATGCACTTGAGGTATCTACCCTTGTCGGTGGCTCGATACGGGTCTTTACAACCATAATCCATAAACCAGAACACAAGGGAAAACGTATAGATGCCCTGGGGCTACCTGAGAACTCCATAGCGGTGGTGGTTCAGAGGGGAGAGGAGTTTTTCATCCCCACCAGTGGCTTCAGGGTCATGGATGGAGACCACCTCACCATCCTGTGCGAGGAAAAGGAACTCGATGTACTTACTGATACCTTCGAATAAACCCGGGGTCTTGCATAATCTGTGTTACTGCAAGGTGTGAATCTCCCAGCCTACAGGGCGGGGCTTCACTTCTTCAGGGGTTTTACCCCCTGAAACCCCCGATTCTTTCACTAAGGTAGTTTGTTTTAATTTAATAAAGCAACTGCGTTGCTTGCTTCAGGGGGTTTTACCCCCTGAAACCCCCTGTTTTCACTTCTGAGGGAAACCCCTTTTGTAAAAGGGGTTTCCCTCAATCTCCCTCCCCAAAACTTCTAATCTAAAGTCT
>WGFF01000050.1 GCA_015492355.1 Deltaproteobacteria bacterium | reverse complement strand
GTAGTACCTTAGAGAAACACCGGGGGTTTCAGGGGGTGAAAACCCCCTGAAGTAAGCAACAAAGTTGCTTATTTATAAAAAAGTAGTACCTTAGAGAAACACCGGGGGTTTCAGGGGGTGAAACCCCCTGAAGCAAGCAACAAAGTTGCTTTATTAAAAGACTCTACCTTAGTAAGAAACGGGGGTTTCAGGGGGTGAAACCCCCTGAAGTAAGCAACAAAGTTGCCTTAGATGAATCCCCTGTTCCTGAGCTCCTGAGCCTTCTTTTCCACCTTCCTTGCCATCTCCTCCTTAAATTCTCTGAGCCTTTTTTTGACCTCCTCATCACTCAGAGCCAGTATCTGGAGGGCCAGTATACCGGCGTTCCTTGCCCCTGGCTTACCTATAGCCATGGTTGCAACAGGCACCCCTCCAGGCATCTGTACCGTTGAAAGAAGGGCATCCATTCCCCTGAGTGGTCCTGCATCCATCGGTACACCTATCACAGGGAGCGTGGTTTCCGAGGCGATAGAGCCTGCCAGATGGGCGGCAAGCCCTGCACCTGCTATGATGACCTTTATGCCCCTGCCTTCTGCCTCCCTGGCATATTGCGAGGTCTTCTCAGGTGTCCTGTGTGCAGAGGAGATGTTTATCTCATAGGGTATGTTGAACTCATCGAGCACCTTGCATGCCTCGTTCATGACCTCAAGGTCAGAATCACTGCCCATGACTATGCTAACAACAGCCTTTTTCATCTCTAATTACCTCCTGCTGACTTCCTTATTGCCTTCATTCCTATATCTCTCCTGTAGTAAGCCCCATCCCAGTGTATCATCCCCACTGCCCTGTACGTATTCTCTATAGCCTCCTCGATGGTACCACCGAGCCCTGTAACACCGAGAACCCTTCCCCCTGAGGTTACAACCTTTCCGTCCCTCAGGGATGTACCTGCATGGAAGACCACAACATCAGGGAGTGTATCAGCCCTTTCAAGCCCCTCTATCACCTTTCCCTTTTCGTAATCACCTGGATACCCCTTGGATGCCATGACCACACACACACTCGCCCTTTCATCCCACTCAAGTTCCGTACCTTGGAGTCTGCCTTCCACAGTACGCACCATCACATCGAGAAGATCGTCCCTCAGACGCACAACCAGGGGCTGGGTCTCTGGGTCTCCGAATCTACAGTTGAACTCCAGTACCTTCGGTCCGTCCTTGGTTATCATTATACCTGCGTAGAGTATCCCTCTGTACGGCCTCCCCTCTCCTTCCATCGCCCTAACAGCGGGTATCATTATCCTGTGGAGTATCTCATCCCTGAGGGTATCTGTCACAACAGGTGCGGGTGAATATGCACCCATACCACCTGTGTTCGGTCCCCTGTCACCATCGTATACAGGCTTGTGGTCCTGCGACGATGCAAGGGGAACAACCGTCCTGCCGTCTGTGAAGGCTATGAACGATGCCTCCTCTCCATCAAGGAACTCCTCTATGACAACCCTCCTTCCAGCCTCTCCAAAAGCCTTCTCCTCCATTATAAGCCTCACTGCCCCCATTGCCTCGTCCTCTGATCTGCACACTATGGCACCCTTTCCACCTGCAAGTCCATCTGCCTTGACAACCATAGCCCCACCAACCGTCCTTATGTATGTATATGCCTCATCAGGCTCTTCAAAGACCCTGAACCCTGCAGTGGGTATACCGTAACGTTCCATGAGTTCCTTGCAGAATACCTTGCTCCCCTCTATCACCGATGCCTTTTTGGATGGACCAAAGACCATGAGTCCTGCCTTCTCGAAGAGGTCGGTTATACCGAGTGTTAGGGGAAGCTCGGGACCCACAACCGTAAGGTCTACACCCTCCTTGAGGGCGAAATCCCTGAGTCCATGGATATCGTCCGCCTTTATGGGTACATTCTCCCCGTGGATGGCTGTCCCCGGATTACCAGGGGCTGTGAATATCTTACTTACGAGTCTACTCTGGGATAGTTTCCATACAAGGGCATGTTCCCTCCCGCCACTACCGACAACGAGTACCTTCATGGTGTTCTTCCTTTCTCTATTCTCAATGTCTGAAGTGTCTCCTCCCGGTAAAGACCATGGCTATATCGTGTTCGTTGCAGGCATCTATCACCTCTTCGTCCCTGACAGAGCCACCGGGCTGTATCACAGCACGCACCTTCTTTCTGGCAACGAGGTCTATACTGTCCCTGAAGGGGAAGAATGCATCAGAGGCAAGCACACTGCCCTCCGGGTTGAATCCTCCATCCTCTGCCTTCCACAGGGCTATCCTCGTTGAATCCACCCTTGACATCTGTCCGGCACCTATGCCTATGGTCTGACCACCCTTTGCAAGCACAATGGCATTGCTCTTTACATACCTGCATACCTTCCAGGCAAAGAGCATATCCCTGAGTTCATCCTCAGTGGGCTTCCTCCTGGTCACCACCCTTATATCCTCTGTGTTGCCTGTATCAGGTGTCTGAATGAGCACCCCACCAGATACGGTCTTTATCTCGAATCCATCACTCGACAATCCCTCCACCTCCACCACACGGAGGTTCTTCTTTGTGCTTAAGATATCGAGCGCCTTTTCATCGAAGCCAGGGGCTACCACTGCCTCGAGGAATATCTCTGTTAGGACCCTTGCAAGGTCCTCCGAGACCCTCCTGTTGAACCCCACTATACCGCCGAAGGCAGATACCCTGTCGCACGAAAGTGCCCTGTTGTATGCAGTCACAAGCCCTTCATCCGATGTCCCCACACCACAGGGGTTGTTGTGCTTGACAATAACTGCACAGGGCTCGTCAAAGGCAGTGACTATCTCAAGGGCTGAGTTAAGATCGAGTATGTTGTTGAACGAGAGTTCCTTGCCATGGAGCCTCCTTGCCCCTGCAATACCACGGACACCATTGCCTGTGCTGGCATAAAAGGAGGCACCCTGATGAGGGTTTTCGCCGTATCTCAGATCCTGTATCTTCCTGAACTGCACAGTATAGGTCTCTGGAAAGACCACACCTTCTTTCTTCTCAGCCTCGTCGGATAGAAGCCCGAGGTAGTTAGATATGGCTGCATCGTATCTGGCAGTGAGCTGGAACGCCTTTCTGGCAAGGTAGAATCTGGTCTTTTTTGAAAGACACCCATTGTTCTCTCTCATCTCCCTTATTATTCTATCGTAGTCCTCAGGGTCTGTTACACATGCCACATCGTTGAAGTTCTTTGCGGAAGCCCTTATCATCGTTGGACCACCTATGTCTATATTCTCTATCGCCTCTTCAAAGACCCCACCCTTCCTTACCGTCTCCTCGAAGGCGTATAGATTTACAACGACCATATCAATGGGTGGTATCCCGTAGTCCTTCATCTCCTTTTTGTGGGTTTCGTTCTCCCTTATACCAAGGATACCACCGTGTATCTTTGGATGGAGGGTCTTGACCCTTCCATCGAGCATCTCAGGAAAGCCCGTATAGGATGATATGGGGATGATACCTATGCCTGAGTTCTTGAGCATCTCTCCAGTGCCTCCAGTGGATATTATCTCAACCCCCATCTCAGATAGTTCCCGTGCGAAGTCCACTATACCCCTCTTGTCAGTAACACTTATGATTGCCCTGCGTATCCTTGTCATGGCAGACTCCTTATATTAAAAAATCTATAAGTTTTTTCTGGAAGGGATGAGGACAGCCCCTGGGGAAGACCTGCAGAAATAATCCCTCCTCTGAGGTGTGCCCCGGGGAGGTTCCCCTCAATGGAAATCCATGTTCTTTATAAATTCCCTTTCAAAGGGTCTGCTCCCTGAAAGGGATATATATCTTATGGTACGGGCTATATCCTCTACCTCCCTTTTTTTCTC
>WGFF01000049.1 GCA_015492355.1 Deltaproteobacteria bacterium | reverse complement strand
CTCCTGGAGTACACGGGTGCACTTACAGGCAGGGATAAGGTGGACAAGTTTCTCGACAAGATGGAGCTCGAAAGGGAAAGGGGGGTTACCATCAAGGCGCAGACAGCAAGGCTCACCTACAGGGCTCGGGATGGAAAGGAGTATGTACTCAATCTCATAGACACACCCGGGCATGTGGACTTCAGCTACGAGGTGAGCCGTAGTCTTTCTGCATGTGAGGGTGCTGTGCTCGTTGTCGATGCGTCACAGGGTGTTGAGGCACAGACCCTTGCCCACCTGTATACTGCGGTGGATGTGGGGCTTGAGGTCTTTCCTGTTTTGAACAAGATAGACCTCCCACAGGCAGACCCAGATAGGGTCAAGGAGGAGATAGAGGAGCTCCTCGGGTTCGATCCTGGTGATGCTATATTTGCCAGTGCAAAGGAGGGCAGGGGTATAGAGGAGATACTCGAGGCGATAGTCAGACGTATTCCACCACCCCGGGGTGACCATAAAAGACCGCTCAAGGCACTGGTCTTTGACAGCTGGTATGACACCTATCAGGGTGTGGTGGTGCAGATAAGGGTCTTCGATGGTGTCATAAGGAAGGGAATGAAGATAAGGTTCATGGCGAGTGGAAAGACTTTTGAGGTGGACAGGGTGGGTGTGTTTGCACCCTATCCAAAGGAGGTAGAAGAGTTATCTGTTGGGGAGGTGGGATTCGTTACAGCGGGTATAAAGGAGGTAAGGGATACAAAGGTAGGCGATACCATAACATCCGCACTCGAACCAGCGGACAAGCCACTTCCCGGATACAGGACGGTAAAACCCATGGTCTTTAGTGGACTCTATCCTTCGGATTCGTCCATGTACGAAGACCTCAAGGACGCAATGGTCAAGCTCAGTCTCAACGATTCATCCTTTACATACGAGCCAGAGAAGTCCATTGCCCTCGGGTTCGGTTTCAGGTGCGGTTTCTTAGGGCTGTTCCACATGGAGATAGTACAGGAGAGGCTCGAGAGGGGATACGGGCTCGAGCTCATAACCACCGCACCCACAGTGGTCTACAGGGTGGTCAAAAAGGACGGCGATGTCATAAACGTGGACAACCCTGTGAACCTTCCGCCTTCCCAGTCCATAGAGAGGATAGAAGAGCCCTTCATAAAGGCATATATCCACATGCCGTCAGAATACCTCGGGGGGGTACTGGGACTATGCGAGGGTAAGAGGGGGATACAGAAGGAGATAAAGTACATAAGTACAAAGAGGGTACTCGTTGTCTATGAACTCCCCCTGAGCGAGGTGGTGGCTGATTTCTATGACAGGCTCAAGACCGTTACAAGGGGCTATGCATCTATGGATTACGAACATATAGGGTTCAGGGAATCTCATCTTGTAAGGCTCGATATCCTCATAAACGGAGAGCCTGTGGATGCCCTCTCTGTCATAGTACCACACAACAAGGCGTACATGAGGGGGAGGGAGATAGTAGAGAAGATGAAAGAGGTCATACCGAGACAGCTCTTCGAGGTAGCCATACAGGCAGCAGTCGGTGGAAGGGTCATAGCAAGGGAGACGGTAAAGCCGTTGAGAAAGAATGTTACTGCCAAGTGCTATGGTGGTGATATAACAAGGAAGAGAAAGCTCCTTGAGAAACAGAAAGAGGGCAAGAAAAGGATGAAGCACGTGGGCAGGGTGGAACTCCCGCAGGAGGCGTTCCTTACGGTGCTCAAGGCGGGCTGATGCACCCTGTGGATGGGAGAGAAATCTTAGGTTATCAAATCGGAGGAGATATTGAGGACTGAGTTGTTGTGTGGGAACCCTTTTTTGGTAAAGAAGGGTTTTTCCCTGTTCCCTTTCCCAGAGGACTTTAGACCAGAAGTTTTGGGGAAGGGAGTTTGAAGGAAACCCGTTTTACAAAAGGGGTTCCTTCAGGATATAGATTTCAGTCCGAAAAAGGTATCCATTACTTACAAAAAAGGAGAGGGAAGACAGAACCGGGATGACAAAGAAGCCGAGGAAGACAGGGGAAGGGGACAGCACACAAGAACCTGCAAACCACGATGTGGATGGTGGCAAGGAGAAACAGCGTAAGAGACCTGTACGGGAGTTTGTAGAGGCAATCGTTATAGCCCTCGTGCTTGCCATTCTCATACGGACGTTTGTGGTGCAGGCATTCAAGATACCATCGAGCTCCATGGAGGATACACTCCTCATTGGAGACCATATACTGGTAAGCAAGTTCGCCTACGGGTTGCAGATACCGAGACCTGCCATCATCAAGGTCTTTGGCATATCCGTTCCTTTCTTCGAGACCTGGTTACTGCCCCTCTGGGGGGAGATAAAACGGGGGGATGTGGTGGTCTTTCGTTTTCCTGGTGACAGGTCGAAGGACTACATAAAGAGGGTGGTAGGGCTTCCAGGTGATACGGTGGAGATAAGGAACAAGAAGATATACATAAACGGAAGGTTGTGGGATGATCCCTACGGTGTGTACAAGGGCAGTCGCCATGGCAGTGGGGAGAGTATCAATACCTTCGGTCCCTACAAGGTGCCTGAGGGATACATATTCGTACTCGGGGATAACAGGGACAGGAGTTACGATAGCAGGTTCTGGGGACCTGTGAGTATAAGCGAGATAAAGGGCAAGGCATTTCTCATATACTGGTCATGGAATCCTGAAAAACACTGGATAAGACCGGGCAGGATCGCGATGGTCATACGGTAGGTGATGGAGATGGGGTATGAGGAACCCTGTGGATGAATTCGACAGGTATCTGGCTGTGGAGAGGAATGCCTCTGTTCACACGAGAAAGGGCTATGCAAGGGACCTGAGACAGTTTGAGGTATTCCTCGAAGGGTACGGACTGTCCTTAGAAAGGGACATCCAGCGTATAGACGAAGGTATAATCACTGCCTTTGTCCACCATCTCTACAGGCGGTGCAGGAAGGTAAGTGTGGCAAGAAAACTCTCCACACTCAGGTCTTTTTTCAGGTTTCTCCTGAGGAGGGGTGTTGTGGGGTACAATCCAGCAGAGGTCATACCGACACCGAGGTTTGAAAAGACCCTGCCCGATGTGCTGACCGTTGAGGAGACAGATTCGCTCATTGAGATGCCAGCGGATACAGGGCTTCCTGTGGAGGTGAGGCTCAGGGACAGGGCTATACTCGAGCTCCTCTATTCATCCGGCATAAGGGTGAGTGAGCTCGTTGGACTGAAAATAGGGGACCTGAACCTGGAGGAAGGGACCATACGTGTCATGGGTAAGGGAGGCAAGGAGAGGATTGCCTTTGTGGGTGGTATGGCAAGGAAGGCTCTGAAGGCATATATTGAAGGGGGAAGGAGGGGTGAGTGCAGGGGAGATTCCCCCCTCTTTACAGGCAGAGGTGGAGGGAGGCTATCCCAGAGAACCGTACAGAGGATAATCAAGAGATATACCATCCTGAGCGGTATAGACAAGGACCCCACCCCCCATTCCCTGAGGCACAGTTTTGCAACCCATCTTCTCGACAGCGGTATGGACCTGAGGACCATACAGGAACTCCTCGGACACAGGAGTATTTCCACAACCCAGAGGTACACGAGGGTGGGTATAGATAGCCTCCTTGAGGCATACGATAGAGCCCATCCCAGGGCAAAGAAGGGATAAAAGACCCCCTGTTCAGGACACTGGATGTGGACAGGGGACCTGGCTTTTCATGTCAGGGGGATTCCGGGTAACAGTTAAAGAAGGAGGCATGGGTGAAGGAGGTATTTCACGGTACGACCATTCTTGCGGTAAGGAGGGATGGCAGGGTAGCCATCGGGGGTGATGGGCAGGTTACCCTCGGTAGTACGGTTGTAAAGAAGGGTGCGGTTAAGGTAAGGAGGATGGAAGAGGGCAGGGTACTTGCAGGGTTTGCCGGCTCAACTGCGGATGCCATAACCCTCTTTGACAAGTTTGAGGCGAGGCTTAAGACATACAGGGGTAACATAAAGAGGGCATCTGTGGAGCTTGCAAAGGAGTGGAGGACGGACAAGGTGCTGAGGAGGCTTGAGGCACTGCTCATAGTGGTGGACAGGGAGCACAGTTTCATCATCTCTGGCAGTGGTGACGTGATAGAGCCAGAGGACGGTATCGCATCCATAGGTTCTGGTGCATCCTATGCAACCGCAGCTGCAAAGGTGCTTTTGAGGTTCACTGACCTGGATGCAAAGAGTATAGTCAGGGAGGCGATGAAGGTCGCCTCTGAGATATGTATATACACCAACGATCAGATAAGCATAGAGGAGATAGAATGAACTCTTATCCACGGGGGGATGGATAGATGAGAAACTTTACTCCAAGGGAGATAGTCTCAGAACTCGATAAGTATATAATCGGTCAGGCTGAGGCAAAGAGGGCGGTGGCCATTGCCCTGAGAAACCGCTGGAGACGCCAGCAGGTAAGACCAGGGCTCAGGGATGAGATAGCACCCAAGAACATCATAATGATAGGTCCCACCGGTGTGGGCAAGACAGAGATATCGAGAAGGATTGCAAGGTTCTCTCAGGCACCCTTCATAAAGGTGGAGGCGAGCAAGTTCACAGAGGTGGGATACGTGGGAAGGGATGTGGAGAGTATTATAAGGGACCTTACCGAGCTCTCTGTGAAGATGGTAAAGGACGAGGAGAAGGCAAGGGTTGTCAGAAAGGCAAAGGATATGGCAGAGGAGAGGCTACTTGACTGTCTCCTTCCACCTGTGACCGCACCACCCTACCAGCACGTGGACGAGGACAGGATGGCAAAGGAAAGGGAACTACAGAAGACCACCAGGGAGAAGCTCAGGGGTCTTTTCAGGGAAGGGAAGCTCAACGACAGGGTCATTGAAATAGAGACCACGGAACAGAAGATACCGGTAATAGAGATATTCTCCTCCACCGGTGTAGAGGAGATGGACATGAACATAAAGGATATGTTCTCCAATCTCTTCCCCAAGAGGACGAGGAAGCGTAAGGTCAAGGTGCCCGAGGCGTTCGAGGTGCTGGTACAGGAGGAGACACAGAAGCTCATAGATATGGACAGGGTGGTAAAGGAGGCTATAGAGAGGGTTGAACAGTCAGGCATAGTCTTCATAGACGAGATAGACAAGATAGCAGGCAGGCATTCTGCCCATGGTCTGGATGTATCCAGGGAGGGGGTGCAGAGGGACCTCCTTCCCATAGTGGAGGGATGTACGGTCAATACCAAGTACGGGATGGTCAAGACCGATCATATCCTCTTCATAGCATCAGGGGCATTCCACGTGGCAAAACCATCTGATCTCATACCCGAGTTCCAGGGAAGGTTTCCCATAAGGGTGGAACTCAAGCCCTTGGGAGAGGCGGATTTCATAAGGATACTCACAGAGCCGGAAAACGCCCTCATAAAGCAGTACAAGGCACTCCTCGAAACAGAGGGGATAGAGATAGAATGTACAGACGATGCCATAAAGGAGATAGCCTACATAGCAACCCTTGCGAACGAGAGGATGGAGAACATAGGCGCAAGGAGACTCCATACGGTGATGGAACGTGTCTTCGAGGAGATATCCTTCAACGCCCCTGATATGGACTCCACAAAGATAGTGATAGACAGGGAGTACGTAAGGGAGAGGCTCATGGATATCATAAGGGACGAAGACCTTTCAAGGTATATACTTTAGTTGTGGGGAAAACCCTCCGGGCTATCGCCCTTTTCTGGTAAAAAGGTG